>JAIRMY010000027.1 GCA_031258335.1 Spirochaetaceae bacterium
CCCACCTTTACACCGGCGCTCTCCAGCTTGGACCTGAGAATATGGAACAGATTCCGCCCGCCAAGCCGCTCGCACGCTATATCCAAAAACGCGCTCTCACGGCAATAATCCATGTGCGCATCGGCCAATGCCGCTTCCAGTTCCCGTATCCGGCTACGGGCCGCTTTCATTTCGTCTATCTCGTTCATAGTTTCCACCTTTCTTCGCCGCGGTGTTTAATGCGAAGCAGTAAACACCGCATATTATAAATTTCCATACAGAACGACCCGCCCAGCCGAGCGGCGGGGCGGGTCTTCCTTTTGGGCAGTATATCCTCTCGCCCATATTTTTTTATCCATTCGTGCAGTGTCGTGGCCCCGCGGATGCCGTTCCTCCGCTTAAATGCTTCGCTGTATCTTACCACTTCTTTCATTTTTTTCTCCTCATGTGTCAACTTTACACCAGGACTCGACAATCTCACTGCTCACTATACGCTATTCACTCTTCACTCCTGTTTTGCTATTATTTTTATGAGGCGGGTGGCGCTTCAAGGCAGGGTAAAACGTGTCCAAGGCTGTTATACTTATCATTGAGGATGACGAGGAAATACAGGAACTGCTGGCTGTAGCCATGAGCAGGGAAAGCTGGCGGCTCGTCATGGCAAGAACAGGTGAGGAATGTTTTGCCTTGCTAAAAAAGCAGGCGGCGGATTGTATAATCCTTGACATAATGCTGCCCGGCATGGACGGCTTTAACGTTCTAAAAAAACTAAAAGCCGCGCCGGAGTTTAGCGCCATACCGGTGATCATGGCAACGGCGCGTGGAGAAGACGCGGACATAGTCGCGGGACTGGAACTCGGCGCTGATGACTATGTGATAAAGCCATACAGCCCCCGCGTTCTTGTGGCGCGGGTACGGGCCGCTCTGCGGCGTAAAGAGGGAAGCCCCGCAAAGGCGGAGACTCTGCTCCGGGAAGGCGGCGTATGCCTAGACCGGGTAAAGCATGAAGCCCTGCTGGACGGAAAGCCGCTGGAACTTTCCGTTACAGAGTTTTCCCTGTTGAACACCTTCCTTTCACAACCCGGACGGGTTTTTTCGCGGAATCAGATAATCTCAGAAATTCACGGCGAAGACTATCCGGTTACCGACCGTTCCGTTGATGTACAGGTGATGTCGCTGCGCAAAAAACTGGGCGCGTCCGGCGGACTCATCGAAACAATACGCGGCGTGGGATACCGTCTCAAGTCCGAATGAAAACGGTATTTGGCAAGAGTTTGCTCATCCTTGGCGCGGCGGCGCTGGGGATATTCATTTTTTTTGCTATAGCCCTGCTTGTTTTTATGAATTCGCTTTACTACGAGACGAACCGCCGAAACATCAGCGAAACGGCGCGGCTCCTGTTGCCGTTTATCAGCGCCGCCTTTTTTTCAGAGGAAGCGGCTGACCCCGAAGCCCCGCCCCTCCTGCCCGATGACAGCATCTGGCGGCTCACGCTGATAGACGCAAGCGGCGCGGTTTTAAGCGATTCGCGCTTTGACGCGGCTAGCATGGAAAACCACGCCAGCCGCCCCGAAGTCGCGGCGGCTCTCGCGGGAACCGAGGGCGCCGCACTCCGGCAATCCGATACCGCGGGCGTGTACAACCTATACCATGCGCTCCCTGTGTACAAGAAAGATGATGATCCCAAGTCCGGCAAGCCTATAGGGGTCATGCGCCTCGCCATGCCCGTCCCCGGCTTCCGTAACCGTGTAGCCGCCGCCATGCTTCCAAACCTCTACCTGCCGCTTCTCATCATAGCCGCCGCGATAGGCGCGGTTTACCTGTTTTCACGCTCTCTCGCCAAATCGTTTGTGCGGCTCGAAAAGCTGACGAGGGCGGTATCGTCCGCGCCTCATACAGCCATAGCCGGACTCTCCCCTGTGATTTCCGTCGAAGATACAGAAGAATTCCGTACGTTGGAGTCCGCCCTCAGGGAGATGGCGGCGGAGCTTGCAGGAAGGATAAGCGTAGCGCGGGCGGAAGGCGCGCGCCTTGAGGGTATACTCAACGGCATGAAAGAAGCGGTATTCGCCATGGACGATAGACTGATGCTCAACCTGATAAACCCCGCCGCCCGCAGGCTTTTTTCCATACCGGACGAAAAAGAGACCGGCACCTTATGCCTGTTGGAGGCAGTACACGCCACGGAACTTGAGTACGCCGCCCGCCGCGTACTGGAAAACGGCAAGGCGGAGGAGTCGGAATTCCGCCTCTCCATAGACGGGACGCGGCGTTTTTTCCGCGTCTTTACCGGCCCCTTGAGTTACGGCGGGGTCATCATCGTACTGGAAGATGTCAGCCGCGTTAAACGCCTCGAACAGATACGCAAAGATTTTGTCGCCAATGTTTCCCACGAATTGCGTACGCCCATTCAACTGATAAAAGGTTACGCGGAAACGCTGCTCTTTATGCCGCCCGAAGACGGCGATACTTTGCGCCGTATAATCACGATCATAGCAAAGAACGCCGCCGTCATGGAAAACCTTACGGGCGACCTCTTGACGCTTGCCGCGCTGGAACACTCCGGCGGCGGGCGGCTGGAAACGGAGGAGCGCAGTATACGCCCCCTGTTGGAAGAAGCGCTGGAAACCGCGGCCTTCCTTGCCCCTGAAAAAAAAGCTCTTGTGTCTATAGATTGCCCTGCGGAGCTTTCGGCAAAGGTTCACGGGGCGCTCCTAACTCAGGCTGTGATAAACCTATTGGATAACGCGGTAAAGTACGCCGCCTCCGCTTCAAAAATCACCGTCCGCGCCTTCACGAAGGGGGAACTTGTGATAGAGGTCGAGGACAACGGCGCGGGCATTCCGCCCGAACACCTTGACAGGTTATTCGAGCGCTTTTATCAGGCTGAACGCAGCCGCGCCCGCCCCCGTTCCCCTGCGGGAACGGGGGCGGGGCTGGGACTCGCCATAGTCCGCCATATCGCTTTGATACACGGCGGCGCCGCCGAAGCCGAGAGCAGCGCCGGCGTAGGCTCTGTTTTCAGAATCCGTATCCCTGTTTTATGACCCAAACTTGACCCGCAAATGCTAGAAATTCAACCACTGCCTTAATATCAACCGCTAAGGCGAAGAAGGAAGGGAAAATCCTGTATTCTATTTCCTTTTGCACCTTGACAGTAAGCTGTGAATAGCCTTGACAAACTTTTATAAATATTTATAGTTAAACTATAAATTTACATGGGATTATGGGATTATGGGATTATGGGAATGTGGGAATGATGGAATGATGTATGATTAATGCGGCGGAACTGGCGGTCAAATTTTCAGACGGGGATGCAGCCGGTCAGAACCTTGAATACGATCCTCTGTATGTAGGCATGGATGCCTTGGCGCAGGCGGTGCCGGACAGCTTCATGGGGGATTCAAAGATTGAAGGACGCGGGCCGGACTGGAAAAATCTCAGCAAAAACTGCCTGGAGTTGTGGAAGCGGACAAGGGACCTCAGGGTCGCGGTCTACCTCTCTATAGCGGAAGCGGTAACGGGAGGGCTGGCGGGGCTCGCTGAGGGACTCAAGGTACTCGTCTTTCTGGTGAAAGAACTCTGGGGCGAATTTTACCCACGCCTTGACCCTGACGATAACAACGATCCGCTTGAACGCATAAATATACTCTCCATGCTTTCCCCGCCGTCCGGCTCGGTAAACGATCCTGTCATGTTCATTCCCCGGTTCCGCGAGATCCGGCTTGTGCCGTCCCTGCGGTACACGCTCCGGGACCTGCTCATCTCCACCAACGAGATTGAAGCCGCCGACAGTGTAAGCATAGACGCAAAATTGCTTCGCGCCGAGTTTATAAGCGTGCCGGAAGCCGAGATAGAAGATGCGGCGGCTTTGGCTAGGGAAGTAAAGTCGCTGGCTATAGAACTTTGTGATGAAATGAACGCGAAGATGGGAGACGGCAACATACTGGATATGTCCGCGCTATGCCGCGAGGTAGATCATCTCGTTAACTTCTACGATCAGCACGAAGCGCCCGCCGCCGGTGAAAATACGGAAGAACCGGAGGCGGAAGGGGCGTTGCCCGGTACGTCCGCGGCTACCGCCGCTCCGGGGACTCCGCTTGCCCTGCTTTCTTACCGGGCAAGTTCACGGACGGAAGCCCTGCTCCTCCTGAAAAAAGGCGCGGAGTATTTCCAGCGTGAGGAGCCCAACAGCCCTATTCCGCAGCTTGTTGACCGCGCCGTGCGGTTTTCGGAAATGAGTTTCATAGATTTGATTGAGGATATAA
>JAIRMY010000041.1 GCA_031258335.1 Spirochaetaceae bacterium
CAACGCTATGAGCGGAATAAGCGGAA
This sequence comes from Spirochaetaceae bacterium, assembly GCA_031258335.1. Classification (GTDB taxonomy): domain Bacteria; phylum Spirochaetota; class Spirochaetia; order Treponematales; family Breznakiellaceae; genus JAIRMY01. The sequence goes on from JAIRMY010000041.1 coordinate 27, forward strand.
TGAGCAATTCAGGATCGCCGTTGCGCAGCGAATCGGAAATAATACGTTCTATTTCATTTCTTGAAAGCATCACTTCGCCTGACAGCGGCGAGAGTCCGAAGTAAGCCGCGAGAATACCTCTGCATTCGGCGGCGTAAGGCCCGTCCGGGTAGAGATTTATGCATCGTTCCGCGTAATCTGCTGAAAGCGCGCCGGAAAATGCGCGCGCTCCGAAGTACCAGTAAGCCGGAAAAATGCCATAACGCGCCTGTATAGAGGCGTATTGGGACTGTTCCGCGCGGCTTGCGCCGCCCTGTTCCAGAACGCAGACTAAAATCATCCAGCGCGAAAATGCATCCGGTTCTTCTTCACCGGTAAACAAAACCTGAAGCATAGATCGGGCTTCGCTATACCGCCCATTGATAAAATATATCACGGCATCCGCCGCGTTTTGGGCTTCACTCCGTTTGGATTCTGATATATCCGGTTTGTTTTCTTTTGAATACAATTCCTTTACTTTTTTGATTCCATCTTCGATAGAATCTGTTGTGATCAAAATTTTATCTCTCGAAGTGTCCCTAACATTGCTGAACGAATAGTTCCACGCAAGGTCTTTGTACGCCGCGATTACGGCGCCGGCAAGATCGCCGCTGCCTTCCCGCAAGAGCGATTCGCGCAGTCCCAGCCCCGGCATATACCCCCGTGAACGTTCCATTTCCGCTATCGCGTCAAGCATTGATGTATCCAGCGTTTGATACGCGGCTACAGGGCTTTCTTCCGCAGGGACAACCTGCGCTGCCTCCGGTGTTACGGAAATGTTTTGTTGCGGATCGTATGTTCCATTGTTTCTTTTTACAACTGAATCGAAAACGCCGCCGCCGTCGCAGGCAAAAATAGAGAAAACCGCCGCGATAACCGACGGTAAAAAAATATATTTTTTGAACACAATGATTCCTCCTATGCGATTTTCATAAACTCTATACGCTGGTTTTTATGTTTTGCTTGATTTTTTTACAAAAAGTTAAAGAATATATGGCATTGTCATTTTTTGGCGCTAAAAATATGCGTATCGCATTTCCACCTGCCGGCTCCGGCCCGCCCGCTACGCATATGTCGTCCCGTCTCCCGGCGGTGGCGGGGCTTTGGTTATGCTTCTTCCCACCCGCTGGAAATACACTTTTTGGACATGGTAAAATTCCGGTAATGCTCTAAAATTATTGGAACAAACAAATTCTCCCAAAAAACCAGACATTTATTGTAAGGGCGACAACTATCTTATGCATCTGTTCTGGTTTTGAAAGAAAGCCTATGATAGGCTACGCGGCGACAGCAAAGGTATCGGGCATAGAACCGCCCTCGCCTGCGCTGGTGGAGAAGAGATGGCCAAACACCGATAATTCACTAACTGGTAATTCACTGTTCCTTTGCCTTTTGGTTTTTTACCCTCGTTCCATTTCAGGGGCAGGGGGCTGTTGTGTCGTTTGATGAAACGCTATAATGCTATAAGAAGAACAGAAACTCCTCCTGTTTTCCGTGGATACGCTGACCTTTATTATGAAGGACGCGATAGGGCTGTAAACAAGGGGTAACCTTACAAGCATGGAGTAACAAATGAAACAATTAACCGGATCAACTATGGTTGTCATTTTAACGCTGCTGCTCTTAAAACATATCTTTGAAATTGATTATACAGGATTTATCGGCGTATTTGCTTTACTGCTTGTCTTTGTAACCGGTACAATTTACGCCTTTGTCATAAACGGGTGGCATGAAAGTATAAAATCGTTCAAAACGGTATTTGATAAAACGGCGGACGGTAAAGAATTAAAAGCGGCTATATATTTTTTCAAAATACTGGAAAAATCATATTTGTTTTTTGGATGTTTTGGCATGATAATTAGTATTATGAATGTATTTAGGAACATTAAAGACGCTTCGGAAATGGGCGTTATGTTTGCAATGACATTTGTAAACATTTCCTTTGCGTTTTTTTTGATAGTATTATGTGTTTTACCGTTCAAGGTAATGCTGACTAAAAGAATGAACTACCACGGAGAAACCGCATGAAAAAATTAATAGCAGGCATAGTAATTGTCGTTTTGGCGTTTGTAATATCCAGAATAAGTTTTTCGTATTTGTTAATTAACATAATAGATTTATGGGCATTTGTATCAACGCCGCTAGGCGCTACAATATACACATTTGTCCTTTACGGATTTAAGGAAAGTATAAATTCATTCAAAATACCGCTTAAGAATGACGCAAGTAACGCGGAATTACAATCATCATTAAAATTCTTCAACAGTTTAGGTAAAGCATATTTATATTTTTCAGGACTTGTTACTTCAATTTGTATTGTGGATATGTTCATAAAACTTAACGAAAAAATAACAGTAGGGCCAAGACTTGCGGCAGCAATTATAAGCGTATTATATGCTGTTTTGATGCATTTGTTGGTTATAATTCCATATAAAGGAATTATAAATAAAAGCGGAAAAACCACAATGGGAGGTCGCCTGTTGACAACAAGCAAACTGGTGAATACGGTTGAATAAACGTATGAATATAACTATTTCGCCACACCGCTTTGACAAGACGGTTCGCGTTCCCGCTTCAAAGTCGCATACTATACGGCGGCTGCTTACCGCGGCCTTTGCCGGCGGCGTATCGCGGATAGACTACCCGCTGGACTCGCTGGATGCCCGTTCGTGTTTAGGGATTTGCCGCGCTTTCGGCGCGGAAATCACGGAAACCATAGAAGAAAATGTTCTTGCCCGCTGGACTGTGCGCGGGATAGGCGGGGCAAACGGACTTCCCGGCACAACGGGCGGGGCGCTTGATGTGGGGAACTCAGGAACCAGCCTTTTTTTTGCCATGGCATTGGCCTCGCTGGGCCATGTTCCATTCACGTTTACCGGAGATGAGCAGATAGCCCGGCGCGGAGCCGGCCCGCTGATCGACGCGCTCTCGGAACTGGGCGTAACGGTACACTCCGGCAAAAACGGCTGTATACCCATTACCGTTTGCGGCCCCTGGCGCGGCGGGGAAGCAACTATGGAATGTCCGACGAGTCAATACCTCTCAGCCCTGCTCCTCGCCGCACCGCTCGCGCCGGACGGCGTTGTTACAGAAATCAATGTCCCGCTCCTAAACGAAAAACCGTACATAGAGATGACGCTCTCTTACCTTGACGCGCACGGCATACCCTACGAAAAAAATGGCGCGATGTCGCGTTTTTTCGTGAGGGGCGGTTCGCGCTACAAGCCCGCCCACGGCCCGGTGAGCGCCGACTTTTCGTCAGCCGCCTTCCCAGCCTGCGCCGCCGCCGTAAGTCGGGGCAAGGCCGTCCTTCTAGGGCTGGATCCCGCCGATTCGCAGGGCGACAAGGCATTCTTTGAAATGCTCCGCGTCATGGGCTGCTCCATCGTATGGGAGGAAGCGGAGGATGGAACGCGGGTAATCGTAGAAGGCGCTCATCCTCTGCGAGGCGGGATCTTCGACCTCAACGACACGCCGGATATGTTGCCCGCGGCGGCGATACTCGGCGCCTTTGCCCAAGGGGAAACGCGCTTGGAAAATGTCGCCCATGCCAGGATAAAAGAAACCGACCGCATAGCGGTAATGGCTGCGGAGCTAACGAAGCTCGGCGTCGATTGCGCCGAACTACCGGACGGCCTAGTGATAAGGGGCGGCAAAACGCCGTCCGGCGGTCTTGTGGACGGGCACGGCGACCACCGCATAGTGATGGCCTTTGCCGCCTGCGCTCTCGGCGCAAAGTCCCCGATTACAATCACCGGCGCCGAAGCCGCCAACGTTACATACCCTGAGTTTTTCGATTTGATGCGTTAAACAACGCTGAATTGTACTAGGTTTTTTTTGCCAACCGCTGTATAATATCCAAACTTGACTCATAAGCGGCAGGTGGTTCAAATCAGCGATTTTCCGGTTTACGAAGGGACTATCCCGATTGACGAGGTGCGCAGCACACATAAGCGTATCCTTGATAAAGTGGAAACTATACGCGGGCGTACCGTCCGCACGGATAACGCTTCCGCTTCGGAAATCTTGATTGAACCTGAAGCCGATCCCGCAACGCCCAATACGCCGCCCCTTACAGAGCCAACCCCGCATGAACCGCCTCCGATTCAGCAGGCGATAAGGGTAAAGCTGCCTATAGCCGTTAAACTTGTAGGCATAGTTACGATACTTCTTGTGCTGTCCTTGGGTGCGATAACCGTACTTTGTTCCATTCTTGTAAGCGCCGATGTCAAACTGACAGCCGAGGATAACAACTTTAGCGTAAACAGGCGTGTCGCCGAAGCGGTTCAAACGGGGCTGCGCGGTATACGCGCCGCCGTTACCGTATTCTATTACGACCTCGAGGCTATCAGGTTTAACATACAGCCCGATTCGACGGATGCCGAAAATGCCGCGGCGGATTTTTTCTTTGAACATAACCCACAGATTGCGGCCATAAGCATAGACGGCGCTTCGTTGTTTACAAACAAAACTTTTTTTAGAGACAAAGGTGGAGACGCCAATATGCCGCGTTCCTGGCTGGCGGCGGAGGGCGGTGATTTAGATAGCGCCGCGACTGACGTGATACTGCTGCGCAACGCCTCGCCTTTCTTTGGTTTTCCCGTGCTCGTGATGCGCCTGCCGCTCAGCGGTTCCATATCCGAAATTTTTTTTACGTCAGAAAACTTTAATACGCTACTTGGAGAAGGAGACAATGTTTCGTTTCTATTAAATGAGATAGGCGATGTCTTGCTGCACGGCAATCCTGATATTCTGCTCAGCGGGGCAAATTTCCGTCAGATTCCATTTGTAAAAAATATTCTGGATAATTCAAGCTCAAATATGCAGACTATATACACGGACGAAGACGGCGTTGAATATTTTGGCGCGGTTCAGCATCTTAATATAGGATCGGTAACGCTTATCACGATAATACGCACAAGCATTGTCTTTGGCGGAATTATGGAAACAACTGTACGCAATATCATATTAAGCGTAATCGTGCTTATCATGTCCATCATCACTGTAGTCTTGTTTTCGCGCACGATAAGCAAACCCCTGCGTACCCTTACCGGAGCCGCCGCAAAAATCGAAAAAGGCGATTACGATCTGCGTCTTAGCGTAAAATCAAGGGACGAACTTGGCGTACTGACGGACAATTTTATAGGCATGGGAAACAGCCTAGAAAACTTTGAAAAATTTACCAACAAAACCATAGTAAAACTCGCAAAACAGGGCAGGCTTGTCCGAATCGGAGAAAACAAAAGAACAACGGTATGTTTTGCGCTGATACGTGATTTTCATAAAGTATCTGACGGACTCGAGGCCGGCGCTGTCGTTGACTTTGTAAACGACTATCTGCGGCTGATGGTTCCGTGCATAACCATGAATGGCGGCAGTGTGGATAAATTTCTTACCCAGGGCGGCGTCATCATCATGGCGCTGTGGGGTACGCTGGAAACAGCCGGCGCCGAGGAAGACGCGCTTAACTCTATACGCGCCGCGCTCTCCATGCGGGCCGCGCTGCGCTGCTTTAACAAAAAGCGCAGGCAAAAGTTAGGCAGCCACATACCACTTGTAAAACTTGGCTGCGGCATAAACACAGGCGAGGTTGTCGCGGGGCAAATAGGCAGCGATGAGCGTATGGAGTACACGGTTATAGGAGACGCGGTAAACCTTGCCGCCCGCATAGAAGGGCCAAACGACTTGTTTGATACTGACATACTAATATCCGAGGAAACGTATAACTCTGTAGGCAGGTATTTAATCACAAAAGAAATGCGGAGCATCAGCGTAAAAGGCAAAGAAAAACCCCTGCGCCTTTTTGCCGTCGTAAATGTACGCTCCGCAGCGCGCGCAAAATCCATGCTGGACGATTTAAAAAAAATCGAGGGCATTGATATTGATATTTGTAAAAAATGTGTAGGCCCCGAAGGCCCGCGCAGCATGAACGAAGTACGTCAGAGATGGCGGCCTTAAAGCCCGCTCGGCCGGGGCAACGCTGGCTTTTATCCGGGTATCCGGGTCGCGGCGAAACAGCCCGGCAAGGAAAGGTATAGTCTCCGGCGAGCCTATCGTTTCAAGCAACGATTCCAGACCTCTATTCCCGTTAAATCTGGAGGCGGGCGGTTTTCCCAGCCCGTATTCGTCCTGCGGTCTGTACCTGATTTCCACCGACGTCGGTGGCGCGTCCTCAACACGGTACGCATAGAGTATCCAGTCCCCGCCGCAGGAGTACATCACGCCCCGTCCGTCCAGAACGGGTATTGCCACGGCGCCGCTTAGACTCATGCTCCAAAGACGCCGCCCTTACAAATCGTAGCCTTCACCGCCTGTGCGGGAGAGGAGGTATATCCTGTCATCCCAATAGATTTCTACGCCGCTAGTCCGCAGAGACTCAAGTTTTACGGTCCACAGAACACCCCTCTCTGGCGAAACAAGGGTAAGTTCCCCCGTAGAAAGAAGCGCCGCAAAAAGGCCGCCGCGTTCCGCGCAAGACAAGAACAGTCGCCGCCTTCTCCTGATTGCCGCACCTCGGTTTCCAACGGAAAAATGGCGAAGGGAACCGCCGCGAGCGGCGCGGCGTTAAGCCGTCCAAACGGGCTGACGTGTATCAGCGTCCCATCTTCCAGTACCCCGGCAAAACCGCCAGCCTTGTCGGGTACGGGGGTATACGCCAGTGGGCTTTCCATAACAGCGCGTTTCATCACCAATAAAATACTACTACAACGTGAACACTGTTGGTTAGCTGGGTGTTAACGCGCGGCTTCCGCCGTAAAACGCAGGGTATGCTTTTTTGTAATAAAGTATAGCAGCGCCCCGATTACCGCGAACACGGCAAAAAACATGAACATTGCGTGGTAGCCGTAATACTCCACGAGAAAACCGCCTATGACGTTGCCTATCAGCGTGGGCGCTCCCGTACCCAGCGACAGGTACAGCGACATTCCAAGGGCGCGTCGTTCGGGAGGAACACAGCTTGCGATAAAAGAAACAGCGGCGGGATGGAAAATTCCGTAACACACGGAATGCGTCAGTTGGGACACGGCTATACCGCCGTTTGTCGGAAACAAGAGGATGATGGCATAGCGCCCGAGTATAGCCAACGTT
>JAIRMY010000108.1 GCA_031258335.1 Spirochaetaceae bacterium
AGGGTACGGATCCTCACCTCATACGGATGGAAGACGGCGCAGGCGGGCGTGTGCTGCAAGATCTGGGACTCATACGCGGTAACTTTGTGCAGGGCGCTCCCAATTGGTCCCCCGCCGCCCGGGTGTCGGGCGGTTCGCTGTTTGACGTTGTGATCTCGCTCCGCGACGCTATGCTGAACGGGGACGCGGAGTTTATAGGCGGGCAGGGTTTGGGCGGCGTAGATCAGGCTATGGACAACCTCAACGCCCGTATCGCCGTGATGGGGAGCCGCGCAGAACGCATGGAAATGACATGGGGGCGTATCAACATGGAAATACCCAACGTTATGGAGACTTTGAGCCGCGAGGCGGGGCTTGATTTTGAGAGCGCCGCCGTGGAATACAACATGATGGATATGGCTCACAAGGCGGCGCTTCAGACTGCCGCAAGGATAATTCCACCTACTCTGCTGGACTACCTTAGATAGGGGATAGGAGAAAACTTTGAAAGTTGCTACAAAAGCCTACGGGCTGATAGATGTTGACGAGAGACAGAAAATCCTGTTCCCCTCCGGCATTTTCGGGTTCGAGGCACTGAAGGAATACGTGATGCTTGACGCGGAACAGCAGCCGTTTTTCTGGCTGCAATCGACGGAAAGCGCGGCGGCGGCTTTTATAATGATAAGCCCCTTTTTGTGGAGGCCGGATTACGAACTTGACCTTGGCGATGACGAATTAAGCGACATAGGCATATCCTCACCCGAGACGGCGCTCGTGTTTTCTATAGTAACCATCCCACCGGACGGAGGCCCCATGACCGCCAATTTACAGGGACCCGTAGTAATTAACCGCGATACCCGCATGGGCAAGCAGATGATCCTAGCCGACCCGCGCTGGAAAACGAAGCACGATATAATCGCCGAACTTTCCGCCAATGGGTCAGAGAAGACATCATGCTGATACTGACACGCAAAAGCGGCGAAAAGATAATCATAGGCGAGAGCATAACTGTTTCAGTAATCGAAGTGCGCGGCGACCAGGCGCGTATAGGTGTTGACGCCCCAAAAACTGTCAAGGTATACCGCGAAGAGGTATTTGAAGCGATCAAGTCCGAGAATCAGGCTGCCGCCGCCTCAAAAACCGTACTCCCAAAGATGGATTTGATTGAATTCGAGTTAAAAAATAAGAATCTATGATACGCCGCGCCCCTTGACGGAGTAAGGACGGCGCTGTATTGGTTGAATATAGCGCCCTAGCGGGCGCGTAATCTTATTTTTCAGGGAAGTAATCATGTCACGTACTTGCGATATTTGCGGGAAGCATACGATAACGGGAAACAAAGTCAGCCACGCCAAGAACCGGACGCGGAGAACATGGCAGCCCAACATCAAAAAGGTAAAGACCGAGATTGACGGCACAACGGTAACGGTTAAAATCTGCGCGCGCTGCCTAAAAAGCGATTTTATTACACGAAAAATCTCCGTCAAGGCATAAACCCATGACCAGAGTCATCTCTCTGGGCGGTTCAATAGTCGCTCCGGACAAGGTAGACTGCATTTATCTGCAAAGATTCGTAGGCCTGATTGAAACGTTGCTGACGGAAGACAACGCGGAACGTTTCATCATAGTTGTGGGAGGCGGCGGCCCGGCGCGGGCATGGCAGGCGGCGTACCGCGAGGTAAGCGGGGCGCTAGGCGCCGTGCCGGACGACGGGCAGGCGGACTGGATAGGGATAATGGCAACGAGGCTAAATGCGCAGCTTGTAAAGGCTCTGTTTGGCAGGCGTTGCACGGATGATGTCGTTACCAACCCCGAAGCCGGGCTGACTGAAGGCATATTTACCGGACGGGTGCTCCTTGCCGCCGGCTGGAAACCTGGATTTTCATCGGATAACGACGCCGTGCTGCTGGCAAAGCGCTTTGGGGCAAAGACGGTGATAAACCTTTCAAACATCGAAAAAGTGTACACCGCGGACCCGAAAACAGACCCGCGGGCAAAACCCATAGACAGTATACGCTGGGAGGACTTTCGCGTCCTCTCCGGCGATGTCTGGACGCCGGGCAAAAATGTGCCGTTTGACCCTGTCGCCAGCAGAAACGCCGCCGAAGCGGGTTTAAACGTGATATGCGCGGCTGGCGGCGATATGGAAAACCTACGCCAAATCCTCCGCGGCGCCGCCTATACCGGTACCCTTATCCACGCTTAATGTATTTCTGGAAGTAATATCGTACCGCGCCCAGCAAACCATACCTGCGCGTCCTGTTGATGAAGCGGAGCGTGGATATTAAGAGCCGCGAAACAAACGCATCTTCCCCGAACTTTTTGAGTATACGCTGTTCCCTTTCGCGGAACGCGCGCCATTTATCCGTATGGTACTGCGCCCCAAAATGGTGTACTGTAAACGTGTTCTCTGTCTTTTCTATTTCGCCCGTCATGACATTCTTTGCGGTAAAATAATCGTTTGAATATACTTTGTAGTTTTTATCCGCAAAATATTTTTTTAAGACGCTGCGCATCAATTCCGGCGCTAAAACCGGATTTATAAATTCATGGCGCTCCGAACGGTCCAGCTTCATTATTTCCGGCAGTTTTGCCGGATCAAAAAACGGGGTGTTTTCATAATACTCCATGCATTTTTTTATGAAAGGATGCCCCTTTTGCGCCCCAAAGCAGCCGGCTTCAATATTTTCGCATCTGTGGTTTTCATAGGCAAGCATGAGATCCGAATCCAGCAGCCCGTCAAACGGTTTTACAGCCTCGATGTCCGTATCAAGGTAGATCCCGCCTGTTGTATACACGGCGTACAGCCTTATGTAATCCGCGGCGCAGGCGTAAAGACCGACTTCAAAAGCCTGTTTTACCCAGAGCACGCTGTCGATGTCAAAACGCCTCGTGTCCCACAGCACAAATTCATAACCGGTGAGTTTTTCCGTCCATGTTTCGATGCAGCGCTTGTACGCCGCCGGCATCTCGTCACGAGAAAGCCAGCAGTAGTGAATTATTTTTGGTATGACGGAATTCGACAATTACAAATCCTCCGGTTTATAGCTTTATTTATACAAAACAATAAATTTATTATCCCGCGCTTCTTTTGTTAATGCCGCTTGCTGACCAGTTTCGCTTTTTTGTCCCAGCCAGTCTGAATGATTTAACCATCCCATTTGAATGAGCAGGAGTTTTGGTTCATTTTCTTGAATCTTTTCAAAATTAATGGTTAAATAATATCCCGTCTTTGATTTTCCACTATCTGACTTTGTATAACTTCTATTTCCATAAATAGATTTTTGTGAAGATGTTTTTAATTCCAATGAATAAAAATCATCATATTCACATACGATATCTTTTTCATTTCCAATGCCCTTACGAAACCCTTCAATATTCTTAGAAATATATACTGGAATTACATCGTGCGGCAATGCGCCAGTTGCCTGTAGTGAAATGCCCATCTCGTTTATTTGCATATTTAAATATGTATTGATTTTACCATGCAAAATACTTTGCCATGACTTTAAGCATAGATCAACTATCACAGGAGTAAGAGGGTGTTTTTCAACCAGGCAGCGGGTTATTTCATGCCATTGTTCCACCGGAATATTTTCATACGGATTCATAAATTAAATTCTCCTGTTCAAAAGGAATTAGTGTTAGCTGCTGTGATTGTAAATTGCTGATACGATTCTTTGCTATATCGCAGTATTCTGGTTTTATTTCAAAACCAACACAATAGCGTTTGTTTTTTATGCAAGATTCAAATGTTGTCCCGGATCCAATGAAAGGATCAAATACTATTCCTTTGGCATTGGTAAACCCTAAAACCAATCTGTCGATTAAATCAGTTGGAAATTGGCATGGATGTGGTGTACGTTCTTCTGACGAACGATTGTATCCCGTTGTTACCTTCGCTATTTCCCATACGTCAGAAGGATTTTTTCCCAAAGTATTAACACGCAATTTTCCATTCCGCTTTGAATTTGGATATTTAACATTCTTATCCCGAATTGCATCCAGATTAAAGACATAATTTTTACTGTCCTTTACATACCATAATATTTTTTCATTTCGCGGGCTTAAATAATTTTTACACGCAACACCGGCTGAATAGTTCCAAATTATTTCCTGATTGAGATATAATGGTACTTTATCCCATAACAAATAGGGAAGAGGAACAGCGTGTGCCTGTTCTTCAATAGATACATATCCTAAATTCAATAAAAGCGTACCATTTGAAACAAGAATTTTACTTGAACCAGAAATCCATTGTGCTGACCAATTTACATAATCCTGTAATGGCTTAACATCTTCGTATTCTTTTCCAATATTGTAAGGCGGGCTTGTTATTATTGCATCAAATAGTTCACCTTTTAATTTTCCCTGCATTTCTAAAGTATCCCCACAAAATAAAATACAGGTATTTGTTTCAAAATAAGGATAACCTAAAGCAGAAATCAAAAATTGTTTGATTTTATTAAATTTTTGGTTTGTTATTTTTGCAGCGTTTAACCGTTTGTTCTCCATAAATAACCTTCTATACAATACCCCCTAAATCCTTGGCGCCGCCTTGCTGTGATATGCCGCTGCGCGTAACTCTTTCACCTGTTCGTCCGCAAGGTAGTCGTCAAACGGGCATACGCGGTCTATAACGCCGCCGGGTATTATCTCTATGATACGGTTCGCTATAGAGCCTACAAACTCGTGGTCGTGCGAGTTGAACAGCAGTACGCCGCCAAACGCGATGAGGCCGTCGTTCAGCGCGGTAATCGCTTCTAGGTCGAGGTGATTGGTAGGCTCGTCTAGTATCAGCGCGTTTGCCCCCGACAGCATCATGCGGGCAAGCATACAGCGCACCCGCTCGCCGCCTGACAGCACGTTGACGGGCTTCAGCGCCTCTTCGCCTGAGAACAGCATACGTCCCAGAAAGCCCCTGACGTACGTGTCGTCCTGGTTGGGTGTATACTGTTTGAGCCACTCGGTGATGGACTCGGCGCCGCTGAAAAAAGATGCGTTTTCCTTGGGGAAGTACGAAAAACTTACCGTCTGCCCCCAGTAAATATCCCCTGAATCGGGCTTTCTCACCCCGGCAAGCGCGTCAAAAAGCGCTGTCTTTGCAATATGTTCGAGGCCGGCGAACACGATTTTGTCATTTTTGTTCACAATTAGCGAAAAATCATGTAAAACTCTAGCGCCATCTATCGAAACGCATAGTTTCTCGACCCGCAATACGTTATTTCCTATGGGACGGTCAGGTTTGAAGCCGGCAAACGGGAATTTCCGGCTTGTAACGGTAACATTTTCAAGGTCAAGTTTCTCTAAAACCTTTTTTCGGCTCGTTGCCTGCCTGCTTTTTGCCGCGTTGGACGCAAAACGCTGGATAAATTCCTTTAACTCCTTGGCCTTTTCTTCACGTTTTTTCAGTTGCTCCCGCGCCTGCATCTGCAAGATCTGGCTCATCTGGTACCAGAAATCGTAGTTGCCGGAGTAAGGCGTTATCCGCCCCATGTCTATGTCGCAGATGTGGGTGCAGACGGCGTTCAGAAAGTGTCTGTCGTGCGAAACGACTATGACGATGTTGGGGAAGTCTATCAAGAAGTCCTCAAGCCACGCGATGGATTCTATGTCCAAGCCGTTGGTCGGCTCGTCAAGCAGCAGGATGTCCGGGTTCCCGAACAGGGCTTGAGCCAACAGCACGCGCACTTTCTTCGATTCGTCAAGCTCGGACATTTTCTTTGTATGCCCGGCCTCGTCCAGCCCCAAGCCTGACAAAAGCTGCCCCGCCTCCGCTTCGGCCTCCCAGCCTCCCAATTCGGAGAACTCTCCCTCAAGCTCGGCGGCGCGGAGACCGTCCGCCTCGGTAAAATTCTCCTTGGCGTACACCGCCTCGCGTTCCTTCATCACGTTGTACAGCGCGGGATAGCCGTATATCACGGCGTCCGTAACCGTGTAATCCTCAAACGCAAAATGATCCTGACGCAGGACGGCGATACGTTCTTTGCCGGAAATCGTTACCTCACCCTTGTCATGCTCAATCTCGCCGTCAAGTATCTTCAAAAACGTTGATTTCCCCGCCCCGTTTGCGCCTATGATTCCGTAACAATTCCCACCGGTAAACTTTAGGTTTACATCCTTAAACAGGGTCCTCTGCCCGTAGGACAGGCTGAGACCGCTCACTGTAATCACTTATATTTCCTCCAACAGTTTCCATGTTTTACTTATATTTTATCACTATACGGCAACGCTTTTATATAGTTTTCCATAAATTGCCAGTCAGGACTTCCGGCAGAATCGGCAGGAAGTTTAATAAGGGTGTCCTTAATTTTTTTTTGATTGCATTTTCTGCCATAATTATATCTGTATTTATCAAGGTTAATCATTGTAACTATAAAAAGTCCTATGTATTTATTAAGACTAAAACGAGGAATGAGTTTTTCAACGTGATCGCTTGCCGAAAAATTATGCTCTTGATATGA
>JAIRMY010000140.1 GCA_031258335.1 Spirochaetaceae bacterium
CTTACTGGACGCTGCTTGCCGAGATTCCCAACGATGATAAGGCGGAACGGATAATTGATAAGTTGCAGGACCCGGCGTACTTTGGGTCGGCGCATCCATTCCCGTCCCTTGCCGCGAACGAGCCGGAATTTTCCGAATCGGGGGCGGGTTACCGGGGCTCGGTGTTTCCACATCTTACTTTTATGGTTATCAAGGGGCTGGAGCGGTATCAACGCTGGGAACTTGCCCGAGAGTGCTCCATAAGACACCTGTACTTCATACTCGATTCGATGAGTCCTGACGGTAATCATCAAAAAGGCAATCTCTGGGAGGCATACCTCCCGTTCAAGGAGGGGGCGGCGCTTCCGCCTCCTGACCTGGGGGAACAGTTTAAGCCTTTCCCGCGCCCTCAATTTTTGAGTTATGACGCGCTTTCGACTATATGCCTGATGGTGGAGAACACGATGGGCATTATAATATCGCTGCCACGCAAGACGGTAGACTGGATTATTCCTAACCTTGAAATAATGGGTATAGAAAACCTGTCGTTGAAAAAAAACATGATAAAAATACTTTCAAACAAATCGGGGCGCGGTTGGGAGATTCACATGGAGAGTGAAAAGCTGTACTATTTTACCATCAACATACTTGGCAAAAAGAAAAAAACGTTGCCTATACCGTCAGGTAAATGTTCAATGTTGATAGACAAACTCTAATCGCCGGGTGTATATGAACAGCGCGCTTTTGGCCCTCAGGAAACGGGGTTTTATAGCCCAATGTAGTGATATTGATGCTCTCTCCGCGTTGATGGACGAGGGGGCGGTAACTTTTTACGTTGGCTGCGATCCTACGGGGAGCAGCCTGCATATAGGCCACATGGTTCCGTTTTTCGCGTTCAGGCATCTGCGCGAAGCCGGACACAGAGGCATAGCCCTCGTAGGCGGCGGCACGGCGCGTATAGGCGACCCGTCCGGCAAGACTGAACTCCGCAAGATGCTGGATTACGAACAGCTTGACCGGAACTCGGTGGCGATTCGCGCCCAGTTGGATGACTTCCTCGGCGGATTTGACGGGAAAACCGCTATATGCGCCAACAACAAGGACTGGCTTGCCGGTCTCAACTACATAGACTTCTTGCGGGAGATAGGGCGGCACTTTTCTGTGAACCGTATGCTGAGTTTCGAGGCGTACAGGTTGCGGATGGAGACGGGGCTATCGTTCATAGAGTTTAACTACCAACTTTTGCAGAGCTATGATTTTCTGGAACTGTACCGGCGTTACGGTTGTCGTTTGCAGATAGGCGGAGACGACCAGTGGGGCAATATAGTAGCGGGGTTGGAGTTGATACGGCGCGTGGAAGGGAGACCGGCGGATACGGGCGGGGCGGCATACGGGCTAACCTTTCCACTGGTAACTACGAAGGACGGCAAGAAGATGGGGAAGACCGAGAATGGCGCCATCTTCCTTGACCCCGCGATAACCAGCCCTTACGACTTTTTTCAATACTGGCGTAATGTACAGGACGAGGATGTGAGGCGGTTTTTGCTGATGTTTACGTTCATGCCCGCCGGCGAGTGCGAGGCGCTGTGCGCTGAGGGGAAGGATCCCAATGCCGCCAAGGAGCGCCTTGCGTGGGAGGTTACCGCTCTGATACACGGCAGGGAAGAGGCGGACGGGGCGCTTGCCGGGGCAAAGGCTGCTTTCGTCGGTGCGGCGACTGGCGCCCGTTCGGCGATGCCGTCAAAGACGATACCTGTCTCACGCTTGGAGTCCGGGGTAAACGTCGTAGACCTCCTAACCTGGGCGGGGCTTTGCGCGACAAAGAGCGAGGGTCGCCGCCGTGTGCAGCAAGGCGGCGCGTTTGTTACCCGCTCCGACGGCGGGTTTCATCCGGTAAGCGATGTTACCGCGGTGTTTTCCGCCTGTGATTTTTCCGGAGGGGAGCTTATACTGCGCGCCGGCAAAAAGCATTTTTGCCGCATAGTGCTTGAATAGGCGGCGCTATGGTTCTGGCTGCGCTCTGTTCCGGCGGGTTTGAAAAAATCCTGTCGAATGAAATCAGAAAACTTAAAAGCGCAGGGGCTGATTGTAGAATCATAGACTCCACCTTTGGGAAGGTCAGGTTTGAAACCGATATTGAGGGGCTTTACTACGCCCTCCTCTCGCTGCGAACCGCGGACAGGCTGATGATCGAAGCCGCCTCGTTTCCCGCTGTGGATTTTGACGAACTCTTTGAAGGGACGCGCTCGGTGAGGTGGGAGGATTATATTCCTAAGGGGATGGGGCTTACCGTTGACAAGGCGCGTTCAAACCATTCACAGCTTGCGGCGGAGACCAGCGTACAGGCTGTAGCGCACAAGGCGGCGGCTGAACGGCTCTGCGCTCATTACCGTCAAACCCGCCTCAACGAGGACCCGGACAAAAGCGCCAAACTCCGTATCCACATCGAGAAAGATAACGTTTTTCTCATGCTAGATATATGCGGCGAACCGCTGTACAAACGCGGTTACCGGATTAGAGGCGGCGTTGCTCCGCTCCGTGAAAGCGCCGCCGCCGCCTTGTTGCTACAATCGCTTTGGAAACGGAAGTACCCGATGTACGACCCGTTTTGCGGATCAGGCACCATAGTGATAGAGGCCGCGCTCTACGCATGGGATGTTGCGCCGGGGCTTGGGCGGCGTTTTGCCGTCTCGAATCTGGCGTTTGGGGATACGGCGATAGAGAACGAGGCGCGGGCGGTTCTGTCTGAAAGGATAGATGCTTCAAGGCCGGTACAGATTTACGGCAGCGACGGCGATACGGCGGTTGTGGCGGCGGCAAACGCCAACCTTGAACGCGCCGTCTCTATGGCTGGCGGTAAGCGGGCTGCTTACCCGCCCAGGATATGGCTGAGAAAGATGGAGGAATCGAGGTCCCCGCGTGAGGAGGGTTTTATCATCACCAACCCGCCTTATGGGAGGCGGCTGCTCGACAGGGAAGGCGCTGAAGATGTGTACCGGAGCATGGCTGTCTTGAGGGCTAATTTTCCGGCGTGGAAGATAAACGTGTTGAGCGCCCACGAGGGTTTTGAAACATTTTTCGGGGAAAACGCCGCTAGATGCAAAAAAATTGTTTCGGGCGCGGTAGAAACGTATTTTTACGAGTTTGATCCCGTCCCTAAACAAAAACCTGAGCATAACCGCGGCGAGAAAAACGCGGTGAACAGGAACGCGCCCACTGGGAAATCAAAACGCGGCATGACGTATACATGGTAAATATATGGCTATAGTTGTACATCACGAAAAACGACGGTCGGAAATACTTGAAAAGGCGCTTGACGTTTTTGTCGAGGAAGGTTTTGAAAATACCACTTTTCAGAAAATCGCCGACCGCGCGGGAATAACGCGGACTATACTCTACACGTACTTCAAGAATAAACGCGAAGTATTCAACTACAGCATCAAACAACTGCTGGCGGCGGTCGAGGATGACCTTACCAAGGTACGGAAAGATAAGAACCTGAACTGCGCGGAAAAATTGACGGAGGTAGTTACGCTTGTGCTTGGCCGCCTTGAAGAAAACCGGAGGCTTCTGCTGGTAGTACGGGATTTCCTTGTCCACACCCAAAACGACAAGAATGACATTGATAACCGTGTACGGAGGCGCACCGTCAGGGCGCGGCACATTCTAGCGTCTATGGTGATAGACGGAATTCAGGCTGGTGAAATTCAAGGTATAAACAT
>JAIRMY010000151.1 GCA_031258335.1 Spirochaetaceae bacterium
TCCGCGCTGCACGTCCGTGAAGTGTTGAAGGCTTCCCTTGACGAAAATCTCGACATGATAGCGGAAACGGTAGATTTTTTGATACGTGAGGGGAGGACGGTATTTTACGATGCGGAACATTTTTTTGACGGGCTGGAGCAGAACCGGAGTTACGCGCTAAAAACCATTGCCGCCGCCTCGGAAGCGGGGGCGGCGCGAATCATACTCTGCGATACCAACGGCGGGACTTTTCCGGGCGCGATAAGTTCCGGCGTTACCGCGGCGGCTCAGATCTTGGCCGGTTCGCGGGGCGGGGCGACGCCTTTGGGCATACACGCGCACAACGATTCAGGACTCGCCATAGCCTGCTCTATCGCGGCGATAGAAGCCGGCTGCATTCAGGTTCATGGAACCCTGCTCGGCTTTGGGGAACGCTGCGGCAACACTTGTCTCGCGGCGCTCATACCCAGTCTCGAAAAGAAGATGGGGCTGCGCTGCCTGCCCCAAGGCTGCCTGGAGCGCTTGACGGAGATAAGCAGGCGGGTTGCCGAGATTGCCAACTGCACGCTGAGCGAAGATACCCCGTATATAGGGGCTCACGCATTTTCGCACAAGGCCGGTATGCACGCCGATGCCATTCTAAAAATCAGCTCATCGTTTGAGCATATAGACCCGTCTCTGGTGGGAAACGGACGGCACTTCTTGATGAGCGAGCAAGGCGGCAGGGCGGCGATAGCGGAGCGGGCAAAGAAACTCGATGCCGGAATAGGTAAGACGCATCCGGCGATAGCGGCGATTTCGCGCCGCCTGAAGGCGCTGGAAGCCGAAGGCTGGGCCTTTGACGGGGCGGACGCCAGCTTTGAAATTCTCGTGTCCAAAGAATTGGGGATGTACAAGCGTCTCTTCGAGATAATCGCGTTCCGGGTACAGAGTGAACACCCCCCCGTCAAACTGATGGAGTGTTGCCACGCATGGGTAAAAGTTTTGGTAAACGGACAGTACGAAATGGCCGCCGCCGAAGGAGACGGGCCCGTAAATGCGCTTGACGGAGCGCTGCGGCGGGCATTGATAGGGTTTTACCCGCCGTTAGAGAATATGAGACTGTCGGATTTTAAGGTCCGCGTGATTGACGGGAAGGCGGCTACCGCGGCTAAAGTCCGCGTACTGATAGAATCGACTGACGGCGTATCGTCGTGGGTTACCGTAGGTGTCTCCGCGGATATAATAGCGGCAAGCTGCCTTGCCCTTGTCGATTCTATAGAGTACGGACTATCGCGTGGCTGAATACTTCTTGAACACGACAACTCCGTTATGACCGCCGAAACCCAGACTGCCGGAGGCGGCGGCGTTTACCGTACCGAACAACGCCTTGTTGGGAACATAGTCCAGGTCGCATTCAGGGTCGGGGTTTTCAAGGTTTATCGTGGGCGGAAAGAAGCCCTCACGTATAGCGAGTATGCTGGCTATCGCCTCAAGCCCGCCGCCGGCAGCGACACAGTGGCCTATCATGCTCTTGATACTGGAAACCTTGAGTTTGTAGGCGTGTTCGCCAAACGCCGCCTTTAGCATCTTCGTCTCCAGCGCGTCGTTTATCCGGGTCGAAGTCCCGTGAGCGTTGTAATACTGCACATCCTCCGGTTTGAGCCCGGCGTCGGCGAGCGCCAGCCTTATAGCCCGCGCCCCGCTCTCTCCGGTAGGCTCAGGGGCGGTGATATGGCAGGCATCCGCCGTGGCGCCGTAGCCGGCGAACTCGGCAAGAATAGGCTGCCCGCGCCCTCTGGCGTGTTCCTCGCTCTCAAGGACAAGTATGCCTGCGCCCTCGCCAAGAACAAAGCCATCCCTTCCTGCGTCAAAAGGACGGCTCGCCTTTGTGGGGTCATCGTTGTGTAGGGTGGAGAGAGCCTGCAAACGCTCAAATCCGCCAACGCCAAAAGACGTGATGCAGGCTTCCGTACCGCCCGACACTACGACATCACAGCGTCCCGCGCGGATAAGGTCGAGCGCCTGCCCCAGAGCGTCAGTCCCGGAAGCGCAGGCGGTAACCTGCGTGTAGGCAAGTCCCTTACTCCCGTAAACGAGCGAAACATTGCCTGAGCCCTCGTTGTTTATCATCAACGGCACGGTAAGCGGAAGCATACGGTCGGGTCCGGCATCAAACAGCTTCCTAAACGATTCGGCAACTATCTCAAAGCCGCCTATACCGTTCCCAAGCACAACGCCGCACCTCTCCGCATCGCAGTTCACCTTGCGCGAGGTATCGAGCAGTCCAGCCTGAGTTAGCGCCTCGTACGCGCCGGCGACGGCAAACTGGGAAAACCGCGCCATCTTACGCGCAGCCTTCGCGTCCATCCATGCCGAAGGGTCGAAATCCTTCACTTCGCCGGCTATCTTCACCTTGTGCTTCTCCGTGTCAAACTGCGTAATCCGGCAGATGCCGCTCTTGCCCGCTTTTAGGGCGGCGGAAAATTCATCAACAGATTTAGCTACGGGCGAAATCACGCCCATCCCTGTAACAACAACTTTTCTCATCAAAATACTCCGTAAATATCAATTATCTGAACATTCCGCTTACATGAACATTCCGCCGTCAACTGGCAGTACCTGTCCTGTTATGTAGGACGATTCGTCCGATGCCAAAAACAGCGCCGTCCGCGCTATGTCATCGGGGGAACCCATGCGTTTTAGCGGAATCAGCGACACGGTTTTTTCTTTGGCTTCGCCCGTCATCGCGTTAGTCATGTCCGTAGCGATGAAACCGGGCGCGATGGCGTTGACGCGCACGCCCCTAGGCGCCGCTTCCTGAGCCAGACTCTTTGTAAAGCCTATTACGCCGGCCTTTGCCGCGGCATAGTTCGCCTGACCGCCGTTACCGTGAATCCCGACAACGCTTGCCATGTTTATTATCGAACCGCACCGTTCCCGTATCATAGAGCGCCCCACAGTGCGGGCTATTATGAACGGCGCGCTGACATTTACATCCAGCACCTTTTGAAAATCGGCAAGAGGCATCCTAAAAGAGAGGTTGTCCCGCGTTATACCCGCGTTGTTTACCAGAATATCAAAGCCGCCTGCATCCTTTATGAGTCCTTCGATAAGCGCCTCGACCTTTTCCAGATCGCCCAAATCGGCGCATACCCAATGCAGCCTGCCGCCGGACGCCGCCAGACGTTCCGCCAAATCAGCCGGCTCATTCATACTTATACCCCAAACGTGCGCCCCTTCCGCGATAAACCTACTGGAAATCGCCCTTCCTATCCCACGCGATGTTCCGGTAACCAGAGCCTTTTTATCCTGTAAACGCATCTAACCCTCCAACCTTTGATCTGCAAGCCTGTGCGGTTCTTTCACCGGCGCAAGCCATGCCCTTGTATGACAAAAGTTAGACAAATGTCATAGTTCTAACAGTAACAATACGGGAACAAATTGTCAAGGCTGCGCTGCTATAACGCTAAAACAGGGGATATTTTAATGGCGGATTCGTTTTAGCCATACTGGACAAGACCCCGGAAGACTGGGGACAGACGAAGTTAGAGTTTGCCGGGTTTGGAATCAAAATTCTTGAAGTAAAAGATCACAGGCTGGAGAGGACGCTCGTGGTTAAATCGTCCCCCCGCCCCTTCGTAAAGACCAGAATTCGCTACCGCGTGTCAGGCGCGCCTGACAGCGGTAAGCCGCTTCGCGGCTTGTGGCGAATAGAAGCGCGGGTGCGGCGCGTTCCTTACTTAATAGTGACATTTTTGTTAAAATCAAGGTAAATTGTTTCACCTGATACTTTTGCAGGACTTTTCGCTTTGACTTCGGCTGCCGGAATTCCCGTTTTGTCATTGCTTACCGGCGCGGTGCGTTCAAGCATTGTTTCAGTATATTTTATTGCCAGAGCTGAACCATACCATGTCTCTACCGGGTTAAAAAGAAACATAAGTACCCTTAATCCTTCTCTTTTTACATCAATATTTACATTGACAATTGCGTCAGCATCCTTTTCCGCCGCGGCTTTCAGCAGGGCATCGTAGGTTACTCTTTCGCCACTACCCTTGTTAACGACGCATTCCACAAAAACCAAACCAACAGACGTAAAATTTTTTACCCCTACCGTTATATTTTCCGACTTTCCAGAAAAATTCGCTTTTACTGAAGTTGCACATCCAGCAAGCAACATTACGAACACCAGGACAATTACCAGTATTCCTCTACCCATTTTTTTATTTGCCATTTTTTCTCCTTTACATTAGTCTATAATAGATTTTTGCATGAATCCGCAAAAAACCCACAAACGTGGCAAACCCCCTACAGGTAGAGCCGCGCCTGCGCATGGTAAAATCGCAAAAAAACTATTCGCTTTTTCACTCATATTTAGTATAGTATACCCTGTGCGCAGGACTGTCAAGCCCCCTGTGCAAGATTGCTGGATACCTTGTATTCCCTTTTCATACCTGCTATAATGAGTAGGTGAATTTTGAAATTAAGTTCAAACAATCGGCTTTCAGGCACGGCGTGGGCGAAGCCGATTTTCGCTATGCGTTTACCAATCCATGTTTGGAAACCATGTCTGAAGAAGAAGTGTTTACCCTTGACGAATATTATACCAATAATCCGCCCAAGGTAGACCCTTCAAAAGCTCGCGTACGGATTCCAATGATACGTGTTGACAGCCGTACCGCCGAATACCTGTTATTCCTTTCTCGAACAACCCGCAAAACGCCGGGAGAGATTGTCAGCGGACTGGTACAGGAATGGATTGACGCTGTCAGCGAGGGGAGGGTGCTTCACGGTTTGCGCTTTGCGGCTTGTAAAAACCAGATTTATCAATATACTTAAAGTAAGGGAGGGGACGGCAATCAGGGGATGTACAGCGTAGTGGGATTAATCTAAAGCCGGTGAGACGGATAGCCGCCAGCGGGAGGGCTATCTGAAGCGGACAGCCGGAATAGCCGTTTAATTGAGCTATGGATAAAGCGGATGTGGATGCTATAACGCGGAATCTCATCCAGGAAGCTTACGATAAAATGAAGGAAGCCAGACCGGATGTATCTCTTGAAAAGCTGGAACAGGCCCTAGTCGCGGATTACAACCAGCAAGAGGCCCTGTATGCGTTAAAGTGTCTCAACTGGTGGCTGAAACGCATAGAGGATCTAGATAACGCCGGCGATGTCAGCCCTTACAGCAGGGGCAATTTTTTGCTTTCCCAGTGGAAGAGTTATTACAGCTTTCTTGACCTTGTAGGCGACGCTTTCGACAGGTGTCAGTACGCGGTAAAGCATTTTGTCTACGGACTCGCCCTGCGGAATTTTACCTGCATCTTTGCTGGCGGGGGTATGAGGCATGACCCTGATCTTTTGGAACAGATTGGTCGTTGTTACAAAGGCATGGGCAACTACGAGGAGGCCTTGGACTACCTGAAACAGGCGGCGGGTTTCAAGCAGAACGACGCGGCGACCATAGCGGTACTGGCGGATGTTTACGCGTTGCTCGGAGCAACCAAGGCGGCAAAAGCGTTGTTTCGTGAGGCGTTTGCCATAGCCCCGCAGGCAATAGATCTGCGCGAAATGGAATCCGAGCTTCTCCTCACGCTGGTTAAGCGCGTCTCGGATATGGGTTACACAGGCGCGGAGTTACAGGAATGGATTCCCGTTTACGGCGCGCTGTTAGGCGTTTTTACCGTGAAGCGCGGGCTTAAATTTGCCGAATTGAGCAGGCTGAAACAGCAGATTTTTGATTTGGAGACCGAGCTGCGCGGCTCTCCACGCGAAAAAAATATTTTGATTCCGGCTTTGTTGAATAAATATTTCCGGCTGATGGATCATTATGAAGGCGGCGACAACGGCGCCGCCTTAATCAAAGAGACACAGATGAAGATAAAAATTATAGAACCGGTCATTTTTGAACGGTATATGTGTTAGCAAAGTAAAAGGAAGGACAAAAAATGTCAGAAGCGCTTCTTAAAGATGTACAAAATATGCTGAACGAAGAAAAGTTCACGAGAGCTACCCTCAGCAACTATTCTATCGACAGGTTCAAGGAACTTGATTTGGTGCTTGAACGCGCCCGTGCCCTGCGCGCCTACGCCGATATGAAAAATATATGCGATGAACACCTGAGCCATTCAAAAAACAGCATCATGGCCGTTTATTTTTCCGGCATGATAGCGCTTTCCCAGCAGATGATAGACGATGCGGCGCTTGTCAGCCTGGTCGGGATTTTTGTCGATAACCATAAATGGAATATCGTAAAATATCTTTGTGAACGTATACTTGAATACGGCGAATCAAAATTCGCGCTTCGTACGCTCGGTGAATGTTACAAAAATGACGGCGAAGAAGAAAAACTATTCGACGTATGGAAGCGGCTCGTAAAAATAGACACGGAAGAAAGCGACATAACTAAGCTGCTCGCCGAACGCGCCGAAAAACAGAGTGATCTTGACGAAGCGGTGGATTACTTCAAAAAAGCGTTGCACCGCTGTATAAACAAACAGTTGTTTACGAATGTACGGGAAATATGGCTTAAACTCATTGACTACAATCCTGAAGAGATTGATTTTTTTCTTTCTGTGCAGAACAAAGTGGCAAAGAATATAAGCCCGGACAAAGCGGCGCTGCTGCTCAACGATGTTTACAATTCATGCAAGAAACGCGGCGACATCAATACGTCAATTACAATACTAAAACTGATACTGAATTATGATGAGCGCGACAACTTTGCAAGAAAAGCGATAACAGAATGTTTTCGCCTGAAATACGCCCATCACAGCCAGTTAGAAGAGTATATCAGGGTATCAAACCTGACGCAGAATTGGCGGCACGTTCACGAAGCGATACAGGATTTCGAAAAGCATATAGCGTTCGACAAGGGTAATTTTGTTTTTCACAGAACCTGGGGCGTAGGGCGCATAGCCAAAGTCGAAGGCGATGACATAGTAATAGATTTTGCAAAAAAACGCGCCCATGGAATGTCGCTTAAAATGGCCGTTGACGCGCTGCAAACGCTGGATAAATCGCATATTTGGGTTTTGAAGGCGACGATGAGCAGGGAAGGCCTGTACGAAAAAGTAAAAACCGATATTGATTGGACGCTGAAAACAATAATCAAAAGTTTTGATAATCTTTGCGATATTAAACGTATAAAAAGCGAACTTGTTCCGTCCGTGCTTTCACCCGGAGAATGGACCACGTGGAATGCCAAGGCGCACACCATCCTGAAAAATGAGCCTTCGTTTGGCGTAAGCCCTGATAACATAAACGTATACACAGTGCGCGAACATTCTTTGAGCAAGGAAGAAAAATTGTACGCCGAATTCAAGGCCGAGAAAAAATTCTTTGCAAGGCTTTCTTTGGTCAGGGAATTCGCGCGGGAAATAAAAAATATAGAGCCTGATTCCGAGTATTTTAGCGAGATGACCTCATTCTTTGCCGGTTACCTGAAGCCCAGTATGCCGGTAAATGAATTCGCGGTAACTTCGTATCTTTTGCTTAAAGAGCTTGCTTCTTCGCATACATTTTTGAGCCCTCTCTTGCAGTTGAATTTTACAGGATTATTCGAGCGCATTGACAGCCTGCCATCGTTGTTTCAGCGCCTAAAAGATGAAAAGACAAAAAAAGATTTTCTTTCCCAAATTAAACTTTTTATACCTCAATGGCAGGATATTTATATAACCTTGTTTCCGTACGCGTTGCTTGAATCTATCATTGAGGACCTTAAAGAGACAGGCTGTACGGATAAAATTGTTTCGATGATACGGAATTGTTTTGAAAATTACAGGGATAACCGCGAAGCCGTTGTCTGGTTCTACAGAAATTACAAAGAAGATCCGCTGTTTATCGAGGCGGACTTAAGCGATGAAAAAATAATCATCACCCTGATACACCTCTTAGAATTAACTTACCGCGAAATAGACAATAACCGCGATACTACAGCCAATAAAAAAATTAACAGGCAGGTATACGCGATTCTGTTCAAGGAAAATCTTCTGGATGATTATATCGCGGGCGCGAACCGCGATGCTATTGTGCGTATTTTTACCCTTGCAGAAGACGTAAAAGACCTTGATCCCGCGGACAAACTCAAACTGAAAAACCGCATACTCGACAAATACCCCGACTTTAAATTCCTTGGAGCGGTCGAAAAGGATACGGTTACGCGCACGCTTGTCGTTACCGCCGCAAAATACGATGAAAAGCAGAAACAGCTTGAACGCATAATGACGGAAGATATTCCCGCAAACTCAAAAGAAATCGCTTTTGCCCTGTCTTTGGGAGACCTGCGTGAAAACGCCGAGTACAAGGCCGCCAAGGAAAAACAGGAGATTTTAAACTCGACTGTCGCTAAACTAAAAAACGAAATAGAACGCGCCCAGCTTTTCGATCCCGCCGCAGTAAACGCTTCCCGCGTTTCATTTGGGACCGTGGTTACGCTCTACAACGAAGCAAACAACGCCGATGAAGCGTATACGATTCTGGGACCCTGGGAATCCGACCCGGACAACAAAGTTATCTCGTACCTGTCGCCGTTTGGCAATTCGCTCATGAACAAACGCATAGGCGAAAAATTTAGTTTTGCGATAAACGACGAAAAAGTAACGTATACGGTAAAAGGCATCACCGCCGCAAAATGGTAACCCGCCGGCTAAGGGCGCGCTCGAATTGAGATGAACAGGATAGTCGTTCCGCCGCTGTTGAAGGAAATCGCAAGTATCTTTGCCTCGCACGGCAGAGGCGCGTTTTTGGCTGGCGGAGCGGTGCGCGATATGTTGCGGGGCGCACGCTGCGCCGACTACGACATCGCAAGCGACGCGCCGCCCGAAGAAATTATGCGGATGTTTCCCGCCGTCATACCCACAGGGATAAAGCACGGCACGGTTACCATACGTTACAAAAAACATTCCATCGAGGTTACGACATTTAGGCACGACGGCGTTTACCATGACGGCAGGCGGCCCGGCAGCGTAAGCTACGCCGCCACCATAGAGGAAGACCTGTCGCGCCGCGATTTCACGATGAACGCCATCGCCGCCGAACTGCCCGGCGGACGCATTGTAGACCCGTTTGAAGGCAGAGCCGACATCGTTAAAAAAATTATACGCTGCGTAGGACGCGCCGCCGACCGGCTGAACGAAGACGGACTGCGCTCCCTGCGGGCGCTGCGCTTCGCCTCGCAACTCGGCTTTGAACTCGACGCAGAACTCCTTCGCGCCATAGAGGAAAATCCCGCCATGATACTCCCCGTTTCCGTTGAACGTGTAAAGATGGAATTCGACAAGATAATAGCCTCGGCAAAGCCTTCGACGGCGCTGCTGTACATGGAAAAATGCCGCCTGCTTGAAATGATACTCCCTGAACTTTCGCGCTGCCGGGGCGTTGAACAAAAGGGATACCACCGTTTTGACGTGCTGACGCACAGCCTGCTTGCCTGCGACTACGCCGCCCACCGGGGATACGGTCAAAACGTGAGGCTTGCCGCCTTGTTCCACGATATAGGAAAGCCGGGTACGGCAAAACTTGATAACACGGGCATCTGGACCTTCCACGGTCATGAACGTCTATCCGCGGAACTTACACGGGCGCTGCTCTCAAGGCTGCGTTACTCCAACGCGGAGATAGCCTCGACAGTTCATCTTGTTCGTGAACACATGTTTCACTATACAGATTCATTCGGCGACAGCGCGGTACGCCGCTTTGTGCGCCGTGTCGGTGAGGAAAATCTCCGCGATCTGTTCGATCTCCGCAGGGCGGACTCGTTCGCCATGACCGGAGTTGAACCGCCTTTGGAACTGTGCCTTGATTTCAGAGACCGCATAGCCTCCGTCCTCGAAAAAAGCCGCGCCTTCTCGTTAAAAGACCTCGCGGTAAACGGCCATGACCTGATCGAAGCCGGAATTCCCGCCGGCAAACACTTAGGGATAGTCTTAAACAGCCTGCTTGAAGCTGTCATTGACGACCCTGAATTGAACAACAGGGAAAAACTCCTACAAATAGCCCACCAGTGGGTTTAAAGTCCGCTCCGCGCCCGCTGGCGGGCGCGGCTGATAGTGTCTGCCCACTCAAACAAACAGTAAAATGAAGTTTTCCTTGCAAAGGAAAACTTCATGGTTTACTATATATTTAAGGGTTTCAAAATATTGATTAATCAAATTGGAGGAAAACAAATGGAAATTGACGCGGCGGCATTAAAAAGCAAAGGCTTTTTTCAACAGGCGCAAAAAGACAAATTTTCACTGCGGCTTTGCTTTTCCGGCGGGACTATAGACACAGACTGCCTAAGAAAAGCGGTAGAGATAGCGGATAAATACGGCAATGAACAGATACACTTTACTACCCGCCAGCAGATAGAAATTCCGCATATCGCGGCTGAAAACGTAGAGTCCGTCCAAAAATTGTTGTCGGAGTCCGGCATAAAAACTTTTATCGGGGGGCCGCGCGTCAGAACCGTCGTGGCTTGTATGGGCGCCGCGGTTTGCAAGTTCGGACAAATAGACACCTTTGCCCTGGCAAAAGAAATTCATGACAGGTATTTTGGACGCGAGCTCCCTGCAAAATTAAAAATCGCGCTTACAGGCTGTAAAAACAATTGCGCCAAAGTAGAAGCCAGCGACATAGGCGTCAGAGGCGTAAAAGACGGCTACCAACTGTATTTTGGCGGCTGCTTTGGGCATGAAACACGGATAGGTACGCCGATTTTGCCCGTCCTTGCGGAAAAAGAAAAAGTGTTGGATGCCATTGACCGCACGATAAACTTTTTTGCGGACAACGCGGTAAAAGGCGAACGTCTTGGGAGACTGCTCGACAGGGTAGGCATAGATCAATTTAAAAAAACGCTGGAATAGGATGAAA
Organism: Spirochaetaceae bacterium; assembly: GCA_031258335.1. Lineage (GTDB taxonomy): Bacteria > Spirochaetota > Spirochaetia > Treponematales > Breznakiellaceae > JAIRMY01. The sequence goes on from JAIRMY010000151.1 coordinate 10,806, forward strand.
TTTTGGAACCGGAGTTCGTCTTTCGTGATACGGCTTTCAAACACAATCTAGATGAAGCGGATATTCGTCATGCTTTTGAAACCGCCCGCTATATGGGCCGGTGCGGCGACCGCGAAAACGTGTACTTGCTGTTGGGTTTTGACACAAAGACAAATCCTGTCGAAATACTGTATAATGAATTCGGGGAGAACGGGGTAAACGTGTTCCA
>JAIRMY010000019.1 GCA_031258335.1 Spirochaetaceae bacterium
CCGGCCTTTCGGACAGGCTGTACGGCTGTGGTCCGCCGGTATTTCCGCGTATCATTGTTTTAGTTTACCTCCATGGATTACCGCGTGTCAAGGGCTGTGAGCGGTTTTTTTAAGCTGTAGACGATACAAACGGGATTTCCATTAAAATATACTGTGCGACAGGCCGCCGTTGACCTTTTACCCTGCGGGGGATAGCATTACAGTATGAAAAAACGCGCGCTCTTGAGCGTTTTCAACAAAGACGGAGTTATGGAACTTGCCGGAGCGCTTTCCGCGCTTGGCTGGGAACTCGTGTCTACGGGCGGGACGGCGGCATTCTTACGGAAAGAGGGCTTTGCCGTGATTGACGCGGCGGAGATTACCGGATTCCCCGAATGTCTTGACGGGCGCGTAAAGACGCTGCACCCCGCCGTTCACGCCGGGATTCTCGCAAAACGCGGCGAAAAATCGCATACGGACGCGCTAAAAAGCCTTAATCTGCGTACGATAGACCTTGTGGCGGTGAATCTCTACCCGTTCTTTCAAAAATTCGCGGAAAACCCGCCGCCGCCGGAGGACGAGCTTCTAGAATTCATAGACATAGGCGGCCCCGCCATGCTACGTTCCGCCGCGAAGAATTTTGACGACGTGATAGTCCTCTCTGACCCCGCGGACTACGGCGAGGCTATACGGTGTTTGCGGTCAAACGGGGACTTGCCCCGTGAAACGCGGAAAAAACTCGCCGGCAAGGTTTTTAACCTGACCTCGGCGTACGACGCGGCGGTTTCGCAATACTTGCTGGATGGAGAGGAGACGGCGGCGGCTTACCACACGCCGTCTCTCCGGCGCACCGCGCCGCTCCGTTACGGCGAAAACCCCCAGCAAGAAGCGGCGCTGTTCCTGCGGACGGACGGACGCGGGGCCATTTCCGGCATGAAACAGCTTGGCGGCAAAGAGCTTGGCTACAACAACTACCGCGACATAGACCTTGCGTGGAAGGCAGTTTGTTCTCTGGGCTTTGGCGGCGCGAGGCCGCTTGGCGCGGACGAGGCGGAAAAGCTGCTTGATTTCACCGATGACCCATCGTTAAAGGCCTGCGTCGCGGTTAAACACAACACACCCTGCGGCGCGGCGCTGGGAAAAACGGCGGGCGAAGCGTTTGACAAGGCATATTCCTGCGATACTGTGTCTATTTTCGGCGGAATAGCGGCGTTCAACACGAGACTGGATGGGGATGCCGCGCGAAAACTCGAAAAAATTTTCCTTGAGGTTGTGATAGCGCCCGCTTTTGACGGCGAAGCCCTCGATATACTGCTAAAAAAAACAAATCTCCGTGTTATAGAGGCGGCTCTGCCCCCCGGCGAAGACTACGAATCTGTCAGCGTAGACGGCGGCGTCCTTGTTCAACAAGTAAACAAAAAACTGCTATTAAAATGGGAACTCGTTACAAAAACGGCGGTTGACAGACGCGATTTGGCAGATATGCTCTTTGGGCTGCGCTTGGTGGGCTGGGTTAAATCAAACGCGATAGTCGTGGTAAAGAATCAAAGTGCCGTCGGCATAGGCGGCGGGCAGACAAACCGTATCCGGGCGGCGGAGGAGGCTCTACGCCGCGCCGCGGATGTAACAGGCGGAGCCGCCCGTGTGCTTGTCTCAGACGCTTTTTTCCCGTTCCCGGACGTGGTCCTCGCCGCGGCGGAAGCCGGAATCAGGCTCATAGTTCAGAGCGGCGGCTCAAACAACGATAGTCTGTCTATAGAGGCCTGCGACAAACACGGGGTAGCGATGGTTTTTACCGGAACCCGCTATTTCAAACACTAAAACCGCGATGTATAACGGGGAAAAAAATCAATGACGCCTTCACGCTGCCTAGTCTTTCGCGGAGCGGAACTAATACTGCCTCCGGAGGGCGCTGAACGTATTACCGATGAACGCATTATCATCGAAGGAATTCCCCTCGACACGGTTTACCCGGCATTCAGACCCGAAGATATCAAACGTTTTGACGTGCCGGCGGCAGACAGGAGCGCTGTTTTACCCTGCTTCTCACTGGTCAAAAACGCAGCTACCCCTCTAGGCTGGCGGAACATTCCGCTTAGGACGCTGATATCCGGCCTCGCGGTGGAGGATGCCTCCGGCCTTGCGCTAGTCTTCCGCGCCTGCCACATCTTGCAGTGGCTCTCGGAGTCAAGGTTTTGCGGAAGCTGCGGGAGCGAAAACACCGTAGACGATTTGGCTATGACCCGCCTCTGTCCGGCCTGCGGGCGCGTGGAGTATCCCCGCGTGTCGCCGGCTGTCATAGTCCGCATCACCAACGAAAACGGCGAAATACTCCTTGCCCACGACAAAAAGTTCAAAGAAAAGATATACAGCCTCATCGCCGGTTTTTACGAGGCCGGGGAGCGGCTCGAAGACACGGTGGAACGGGAAATTTTTGAAGAGGTAGCCCTTAGCGTAAAAAACATACGCTACATAGCCTCGCAAAGCTGGCCATTCCCAAACTCGCTGATGATAGGCTTTTCCGCGGATTATTCGCACGGCGAGATACGCTGCGACGGCGTGGAAATTGAGGATGCCGGCTGGTTTAACCGTGAAAACCTCCCTCCACTCCCGGGACATGGCTCCATAGCCCGCTTCCTGATTGAGGAGTGGAGGGGGAACGCTCCTCCCCTGCGCGGCGGGATGTAAGGGCGCCGCCGTTTAGTCCTCCAGCCTTACTTTTTTCCAAATGTCCGGAGCTTCCTGCCCTAGCCGCCAAAAGCCTATACGCTGGACACCCTGCCTGCGGTACATATTCATACGAGTGGCGATGGAGTATTCATCTTCGTAGTATACGGTAACTTTGACGTTTACCTCGTAGGTAAATGTTGGTATGCCGTCCTCGCGGCGTGACTCTTTGGCGTTGTATTCGGTTTTGAGCCTTTCCGTTGTGCTATAGATAAGGGCGCGGGATGTGCTTTTGTCCCCCCAACTCCGTCCGTAGAACGGTATGCCCATTACCAGCTTTTCCTGACCTATGGTGTGCAGAGCGTAAGACGCGACGGCTCTGCCCCAAGCCATAGATGCGACAGGGCCGGGCGAACTGCCCGACCAGTGCTCATCGTAAGCCATCACAAAGACGCGGTCGGCAAGCGCGGCTATCTCGGCATAGTTATACGTACCGCCGGCGCGTCTGCGGCCGGGTACGCAGACGGAAAGCATTTTACCGCCCAAACCTGCGCGTATTTCCACCAAAAACGACAGAAAAGTATCAGCATCCCGTGCCGGAACGCTTTCCATGTCTACGTTAAGACCGTCGTAATCCTTCACCGCGGAAAGAATTTCTGATATAAGCTGTTTACGCGCTTCGCTGCCGTCCTGTATGACAAAATGCGTGAGGCCGGCGCTG
>JAIRMY010000055.1 GCA_031258335.1 Spirochaetaceae bacterium
CAAGACATCACCGTCAGTATCCGGTAAATACGGTTCCATCAGCCTGAGTATGCCTATGTATTCCGACCCGTTCATAGATTACGACGTACTCAACCGGTCCGAAAGCATTGACTGGATGGAAATGCTCCGTCAGGGCGCGGCTACGCCGGTTACCCCCGATTCCAGCACGACTAACCAGGGCGCTTATAGCTGGACCTTATCCATAAAACCGCAGCTTTCAACGACGGCTCTTTCGCCTTATGTATCCAATTTATCAATCAGTAGCTTTTCCAGCGTGTACAATTTTTCTTATAAAAACGACACCGCCATAACAAACGCCTTTCCTACGTCTCCGCAACGTATATTTTACTATCCCGATAAATTTACGCTTTACTCGATAAGCGGAGGAATCAGCGGTACGCCGCTTACATGGACAAGCGCCGTAACGGTGGCGGAAAAGGACAAGGAAATTGAAGACCCGTTAAAGAAATTCGGCGTGCTCCGTGCGCCGTGGGAAGAAGAAACGGAAGCAAGCAGCGCGTCAAGTACGGCTTCGATTCAAAAACCGTTTATGCTGACAGTGCCGGAACTGAATCAAAAATTCGATATAGGGCGGAACAGCGGGTTAAAAATCACATGGAATTATAGTTTGACGCCTACGAGCGCCGCGGAATTGAATTACGGCACCAATGACTGGGCGTCTTCCGATGACATAGATTTATCCGACGTTAAATCAATTTTAATGCGCGTAAGAACGGACGGAAACACCGGTTTAACTATTTCGGATCCGAATAACAATATGTTTTCACTTTCCGGAGGAATTTCAGGTTCTATGCAGTGGCAGGATCATACGTACATAGATACCGAGGCGGATGAATACGATACCCCTGACAAAATTAAAACCGAAAAATTCGCCGATTACCGTGCTACAACATGGACAACGTCATGGACGCACAACACAACGGTAAATCCGCTGTTTTGGAGTCCGGCGTGGAAAACATCAAATATACAGTATTCATTGGGCGGTCTTTTGGCGCGTTCAAATTTTGATGAAGCCGCCAGCGATACGGACAGCCCGTCATGGGAAACAATCTACGGCGAATGGAATAAGGACAACATTACAAAGCATAGCATAGCCGTGAATTTCGGCGTTTCTATACTGGACAAGATGCAAAGCCTGCATTTGGATACGGATCTGCCGCCGCGTGATTCCGCTTTGAACATGAACAGTACGATAAATGCGTGGATTTCTACGACAACGGTAAAGACCGTGATAAAAGACCCTTTCGAGGCCGAGCCGCAGTATCAGCCGGCAAGTTTTTCTGAAACCCTGACGTTCAAACAGGGATACTCGTTCAGCCAGTACCTTGTCTACGACCCGGCTTATTCCGATTGGACTACCGCGAACTCTACGCTGACATTAAGCAAATTTTCAGCGACATACTCATCTTCACGCACACCGGGATTTACGCTGGATACAGCCACCGGATGGAAAGAACGGTCAAGCACAGACGCGAAATTAAGACCCGGCGCCATAGCCGCCTCGTTTTCAACGGCGTTAAAAAAAGATAACCTTTTAAATAAACGGCTGGGATTTTCTTTGAACCCAAGCATCAGTCTTAACCTTGATTTGCAGCGCTATACATATTCAAGCCTTAATTTTTCGCTGAGTTTTACGTTGAATGTTACAAACTTCCTGTCACTGTCTATGGGGACGACCTCGCAAAACCAGGAAATGTACCGGTACTTGAGCTTTCTGCCGTTCTTCAGGGAACACGCGTCGGCAATACCGAAAGACAATTCAAAAACTGATAATTTTTTTCTGGACCTAATCAATTCATTCAGGTTTGACGATGAAGAACTGCGCAAAAGTTCCGGCTTTAAGTTAAAGTCGTTTAGTTTTTCTGCAACGCATAATTTGGGCGATTTGGATGCCAAACTTACGATAGGGTTGTCGCCGTACAGGGAAGGCATGGAGTATAAATTCGATACGCAGGTAGCGTTCCTGCTCCAATGGCTGCCTATCTCTGAGCTAAAAACCGAGCTTACCTACGAAAGTAAGACGGATACATTCGCGACCAAATGAAACGTCGTATCCCTGTCCCAAAACCGCGTCCTCTTGGAATATTCGCGCTCTGTATTTCCGCGTTGGGCTTTGCCGCCGGATTTTTGCGCGGGGAACCTGTACTGTTGCTTTTGGGAATGATGTTCGCCGCTTCCACCGCGTATAGTTACCTTGCGGTCTTTCTGCTGGCGATGATTCACAGGCAAAATGCCGAGGCTCTTTTGGTACGCACGGTTCCCGAAAAGGTAAGCGTCCTCCAAAATGGAACGGCGCGGCTTTCACGACCGGCATATTTTTTATCTGCGCCGGCCCTTATCATACGTTATAAACTGTTGCTTGCGACAAAGGACGATAAAAAAATAGAATATGTTTTTGACGGCGGATTTTTCAAAAAAACGGAGGCGGACTTTCCGGCGGCGCGGCGCGGCGCGTACTACGGGCCGCATGACCATCTTATAATTCAGGATATTTTTGGCTTCTTCCACCACGTCCTGAATCTGCCGCATGGGGGCGCTGAGCGGTTTTTGGCGCTGCCTATCCCGTTTGAAAACGTTCCTGCTATACGCTGTCCGGCAAACGGTTCCGGGCGGAGCGGTGAAACACAGATGCGCAAGACCGATGACCTTACCGAACAGCGCCCGTATATCCCAGGCGATGACTTGCGCCGCATAAATTGGAAACTTTACTCCCATGCGGGAGAACTGTTTGTGCGTCAGGAGGACCGTGAGCCGCCGCCTCATTCGCGGTTCATCCTGTTAATCGATACCGATGCCTGCGCGTCCCTTTACTCCGCGGAGGAAGGCGCAGCCGCCGTAGATGACCTGTGCGGAATCGCTCTCGCCCTCCTCATCGAGAAAACGGCGGACGGCAGCGAAGTCCTGTTTGGCTTCACCGGCGGCGAAACCATGAACGCCGCTAGGTCGGAACTTTCAACACTGCTCGCCTATCCAACCCGCACAAGGCCCGGTGACAAGGACTTGCCCGCGGTATCCGGCTTCCACGGCGAACAAAGCATAGTGATACTCGCCCTTCCACGGGATGCCGGCATGGAGAATTCAGCCCTGTATAAATTTTTGATTAAGCGCCAGCCGCGCGAGGCTATACAGATAATATTTTTTTACCGCGATGAAAATCAAAGAGTATGCGCGGAAGCATCCGCCCGCCTCCTTGCAAAACCCACGATTCATTTCTCATTCCTCATTCCACATTAAAAAATGCGCCCGCCAGTCCCACCAGTGGGGTTTTACATCAGCCGCGCCTGCTTCCCAAAATTGCCGCGCGCTTTTCATAATCAGCAAAACGGTTTATAATGGCTGTATGAAAAAACGCCGGCTGCCGCTTGGCATACAAGCATACTCAAAGATACGCGAAGAAAACCTTGTTTATGTTGACAAAACGGAACGGGTATACCAGTTAGCTAAGGAGTCTGCGGGCGTTATATTTCTGTCCCGTCCGCGGCGTTTTGGGAAGAGCCTCTTATGCTCAACGCTTTCCGCCCTGTTTGAGGGGAGGAGGGAGTTGTTTACGGGGCTTGCGGTAGACGCTTCCGACTGGGAATGGAAAAAACACCCCGTCATACACATAGATCTGAATCCCGCCAACTACCTTAACGGCGCGGTTGCGCTAGAGTCGGTTATCAATATGTACTTGGACGGGGTTGCAAAAAAGACAGGCGTACAACTGACAGACGATACTATGTCAACGCGGTTTGCGTACCTTATACGGGAGGCTTACGACAAGCATAACGAAAAAGTTGTGGTGATAATTGACGAGTACGACAAGCCGCTTCTTGATACTATTAACGAAAAAGAAATACACGAAACTCTAAAAAACGAACTGCGCGGATTTTATGGCGTGTTAAAATCCAGCGATGAATTCTTGCGCTTTGTTTTGTTGACAGGCGTTACAAAGTTTTCTCAGGTAAGTATTTTTTCACAGTTAAACAACCTAAAAGATATTTCACTTAACCCCGATTACTGCGATTTATGCGGGATAACGCAGGCGGAGGTGGAGACCTGTTTTGAACCTGAGATAGAACGTGTCGTTGCGGAAAACGGCTTAGACAGGCGGGAGTATATAGACAAACTCCGGCGTTTTTACAACGGGTACAGGTTTTCAAAAAAAGACCTTACCGTGTACAACCCTTTCGGACTGTTAAATCATTTTGACAACCACGGCGATTTTGAGACGTACTGGTTTGCCACAGGAACGCCTACATTTTTGATAAAACTTATGGAGGCGCAAAAGATAGATGTACTGGACATAGAAAAGAAAGAAATCGCCTTTTCCGAGTTTCGGCGTTTTGACGTGGAAAACATGGATGCGCTTGCCGTGCTGTATCAGTCCGGCTACCTGACGATAAGCGGTTACGGCGGGTCGGGCTTGTACACGCTGGATTATCCCAACGAGGAGGTAAGGGCGGCGTTTGCCGAATCGCTGCTTCATCATTTCCTTAACGGCGGCGACGACAGGAGTTCAAAGGCGGTCATAGCGAGGGCGCTTATGGAGGGGAATATAGAGGAGGCTATGAACGCGCTGCGGACTATATTCGCGTCCATACCCTACGGCATACAGTTGAAGGACGAAAAATACTACCACACTATAGTACATCTTGTGTTCAGGATGCTGGGATTATTCTGCCTGTCCGAGGTGCAGACCGCGGCCGGGCGCATAGACAGCCTCGTTGAGACGAGGAAGTACGTGTACTGCTTCGAGTTCAAACTGAACGGGAGCGCTAAGGAAGCTCTAGAGCAGATAGACGGCAAGGAATACCTGCTGCCGTGGGGCGGGAGCGGGAAGAAGCTGTTCAAGGTAGGGGTAAGTTTTGATTACGAGAAGCGTAACATAAAAGAATGGCGGGTCTTAACAGGGTAGCAACGGTATACCCACCGCTGCCCACGATGCTATAACGCTAAAAGGAACGGCGGGGAAAACTTGCTATTTCACAGGAAAAACTTGCGGAACTGGCGGATGTTTCGGTTCAGACGGTGAATTTTATCGAGGGCTGTAGGACATGGGTAAGCGATAAGACGC
>JAIRMY010000094.1 GCA_031258335.1 Spirochaetaceae bacterium
AAGAGCCGCCCGAATGCGAAGTTCAAAAAGAAATTTTCGCTGTCAAATGAAAATACGCCGTAATCATAAAATTTTGAAGTTCCTGACAATTCATCCTCTATGATTAAGCCAAGATGACCCCACCAAAAGTATAACGCATCGCCCGGCCCCATCACCGCGATTTTTACCGTAAGATAATCCCCCCGGCTCTTTGCGTCCTCGGCGTATATTTTTCCAAAAAAAAATACAAATATTACCACGGCAAAAAACACGCAGGTCTTATTGCATTTCATATATCTATCTCCAATCCATCGTAAGCGCTTTCTACCGTTATTTCGCGCATATAATTTTTTTCAAGCCAGCGCGAGCAGTATTCGTTTATTTCCGTATAAGAATGTTCATCCGCTATATGCGTAAAAAAAACCTGAATAAGCGCGGGCGAGGCGATTCTCTTTACCGTCTCCAGCGCCTCGTCAAACGAAAAGTGAGTCTCGTGAGGCGTCCGCCTGAGCGCTCCAAGTACAAGGCACGAAATATTTTTTAACAGATCAACAGAAGCGCCGCTGATAAAACTGCAATCCGTTATATACGCAGCTTCGGCGCCTCCCGTTTCGGAGCCGGCATTATTGGAATTTTCCCGTATCTTCCAGCCGAGAACGTCCATCTTTCCATGTTTTACAGGAACCGGCGTAATGACAAGGTTTCCAAAGGAAAACTCACCGTCTACCGTATGCAGGTCTATCCTCGGTTTCCCGCCGCCTCTCTGGGTCTTGCGCCAGATATAGGCGAAGCGTTCACGAATATCGCTTATGGTTTGTTCATTGCCGTAGACCTGTACCGGACTTATACGTGAAAGCTGGCGGAGATCGTCAAGGCCGTGCAGGTGGTCGGCGTGTGAATGTGTCAGTAGCACAAGGTCCAAATATTTTATGCCGCACCGCAGCGCTTGCAGCCTGAATTCAGGGCCTGTATCTATAACGATGCGTTCCCCGTTATTCCCTTTTATATACAGGGATGAACGCATACGTTTATCACGCTCATCCGCTGAATTGCACACGGGGCAGCCGCATCCTATGACGGGGACTCCGCCGGATGTGCCCGACCCCATGATGATAAACTTCACGCCGCGTTACTCTCCCACACGGATAGAATCAAACCACGCCTTGTTGTACAGATCAAGATATACCCCCACGTCATCTTTCAGTTCCGTATTCGCGAGTTCTTCTACTCTGTAAAGCGGTTTTTCTTTTAGAAGGGCGCGGGCGGGAACATTCACTGTAGCGGGAAACTTGAAAGCATCGCAGAATTCGGCGTAAATTTCAGGCCTGTGTATATAATCTATGAATTTATGCGCAAGGTCTATATTCTTGGAACCTTTTAATATGCACATACTGTCTATATACGCAGGCCCGCCAACTTCCGGAATGAAGAAAACCGTGTTGGCTATGAGTTCCTCGTCACCGGCTATCTCCTCGTAGACAACTTCGGCGTATCCCTGCACCACCCAGAAATCACCGTTGGCATAACCCTTGCCAAAAGCCTCCGCGTCAAATTTGACAAGGTTGGGTTTCCAACTGTTGTTGATAAGGTCGCGGGCAGCGTCTATCTCGGCAGGGTTCACGCTGTTTACCGAATATCCTAGAGTAACAAGGGCATCCCCCATGACTTCGCGCATATCATCAAGCATAGTCATACGGTTTTTAAGATCCGCGCGTCCAAAAATACTCCAGTCTTTTTCATAGTCCGGAACATTGGCGGTATTAACTACAATCCCCGCGGCACCCCAATAGTACGGCACGGAAAATTCCATTGCCGGATCGTAAGTAGCTTTCTGTAGTACCAGCGGGTCTATGTTGCCCAGATTTGACAGTTTTGATATGTCTATTTTTTCAAACATATCCTGGGACGCCATTATCGAAACATAGTCGCCCGACGGGAAAACAATGTCGTACCCGGAGCCGCCTGCCTTTATCTTGGCGTACATGTCTTCGTTTGACGCGAATTCATCGTAGACAACGCCTACATTGTATTCTTTTTCAAATTTTTGGATGACGGAATCAGGCGTATAGTACGTCCAGTTATAGATATACAGCTTTTTATCGTCATCTTTCTTTGAACAGCCGCAAAAGGATGCCGCGGCGGCAACCGTCAGAATGGCTGCCGGCAGTACGCGCAAAGCACACCTCGCAGCCCCCGGTATAGGTAAGTCAATCATTTTCTTCCTCCTAGAATTGACACGGCCGACCGTCCAAAACCGTTTTGGATCGCGCCTGTCTATTGTCAACTTACTATATACACGAAAGGACCTTTTTGCTATAGGGGGGAGTCATTCAGATACATTGAATCGAGCAGGGATTTCCCTGTTTCTGTCTTGAATATTTTTTGTTTTACCCGCGCTATCGTATCGCGCCCGTACTCATCCTCATACATATTAACGATGAGATCGGCTTCGACAAGTATCTGAAAATCCATGCCGTCTATTTTTTTGTATGAATGATGATTGCCTATCAAAAAATATACGCGGTCCTTTATATCGCTGTCAATTTCCAAATCATCTATCAATTCCTTTGCCACTTTGGAGCCGAGATCTTCGTGGTACCTCACCATCCCCGAACTGTAAAGTTCTTCCGCCTTATGAAGTCCTATGTCGTGGAGTATAGCAGCGTATTCGATTATTGCCAGCGTATGTTTATCGCAGTTTTCACATTGGGCTATGTTCCGCGCAAGCGCGAACACTTTAAGCGTATGATTAATGCGCCTTACGTCGTTCCCGTTGTAGTCCAGCATCAGGCCGAGAATCTTGTTTGTATAAACATCATTCATCGTGCGCGTCTTCCATGATTTTCATCATTCGCTCATACAGATCATCGCCCACACATTCACGGGCATACCTGCACCATTTGATGCAGGTTTTTGTGTCGTTGTAGGCGACAAAGCCGCATTTTTCGCATACACCCCGCATATCAACCGAAAACAGGTCTATCTCGCCGCCACATACAGGGCATATCTTTGTTTCAAGCGTCGGGGTGCGTATGTTATCCGCGCCCGGACAGTGATAAGTCATACTCCCTCCGGCTCCATGATGCCGCAGTCAACCGAAAACGCCGCAACCCGTTTTTTACCAGTTACGCCTGTCCCGCCGAGCCGAGCACATTTTTATTTTTTTCACCGTACATCTTTTTTAGTTCATCACGGGCCGGACCCAGGTACTTGCGAGGGTCAAATTCACCGGGGTTTTCGGCAAAAACCTTGCGGATTACAGCAGTCATCGCAAGCCGCCCGTCGCTGTCTATGTTTATCTTGCAAACCGCGCTATTTGCCGCCTTGCGTAACTGCTCCTCAGGGATGCCTACCGAGTCGGGAAGCTTCCCCCCATACTTCTCTATGAGTTTCACATACTCTATGGGTACGGAAGACGAACCGTGCAGGACTATGGGAAAACCGGGAATTTTCTTTTCGATTTCCGCGAGAATGTCGAACCGGAGCGGGGGAGGTATCAGTATGCCGTTAGCATCGCGGGTGCATTGTTCGGGTTTGAATTTTGTCCGCCCGTGGCTCGTGCCTATGGAGATGGCGAGCGAATCGACCTTTGTCTTGCCTACAAAATCAATCACCTCCTCAGGCTGGGTGTAGTGGGAATGCTCAGAGCTGACATCGTCTTCCACTCCGGCAAGAACGCCAAGCTCGCCCTCGACAGTAACGTAATCCTTCTGCGAATGGGCGAAATCGCAGACCTTCCGCGTCAGCGCGGCATTCTCATCGTAGGGCAGGTGCGAGCCGTCTATCATCACGCTGGAAAAGCCCGTCTCTATGCAGTCCTTGCACAGTTCAAAGCTGTCGCCGTGGTCTAGGTGGAGGGCAATCGGAATATCGTACCCCAGTTCATGCGCGTACTCCACAGCCCCCCTCGCCATGTTTTTTAGCAGATTCTGATTGGCGTACTTACGCGCCCCCGAAGAAACTTGCAGGATCACAGGTGATTTTGTCTCGACGCAAGCCGCTATTATAGCCTGCATCTGTTCCATGTTGTTAAAATTGTAAGCCGGCACCGCAAAACCGCCGTTTATCGCTTTTTTGAACATTTCTTTTGTGTTCACCAACCCTAATTCTTTGTAAGACGTCATAAAAACTCCTTAAACTTTATAGTTAAGCCGTTACGGAACCTGCTTACCTTCCGAACAACTGATACTATACTACCCCAAAACAATCTCAACTACAACCCACCCCGCCGCCTGCGGCGCATCTAACACGCGAGTGTTGTGTTACGGCGGGTCTCCTAAGCACCGGGCTGCCCCGCGGCAGGCGGGTTAATGCAACACTCTCTCCGCGCCCCGCTCGTCCAGCACGTTAAGAGATTCCAGCGCGAGGTAAATGTAGGGGTAGCCGTCTTCATCGTATGAGTCGAGTATGCCGATAGCCTCTACCCAGTCGTCCTCAGCGGGATACGCCGCGCCCTTGCCATCCGGCCAGCTTACTTCGAAGCCGGCTGAGCCGTCGTAGCCGCAGCATCCCGGCCCGTAGCGTAAAACAAAACGGTAAGCCTCCGAGCTTCCCGTGTACGTGTCGGTCTTGAAAAGTCCTTCGAGCTTTATCCTGCGCCCCATATAGTCTTCGGGATTCAGGTAAACCTCGTTAGTCTGGGCTATAAACAGTTTTTCTTTTA
>JAIRMY010000162.1 GCA_031258335.1 Spirochaetaceae bacterium
AAAAGGCCTTACGATGATATGCCGCATAACCTGATTACATACAATAGTGAAAAGTAAGGAGAGGACTTACCGATGACTTATTCATGCCTGCATACGCATACATCATTCTGTGACGGGAGCGGCGTCGTAGAGGATTTCTGCGCGGCCGCTTACAAAAAAAGATTTGTTTCTCTCGGTTTCAGCGCCCACGCGCCGGTAACAAAAAAAACCGGCCTAAAAACAGACTGGCATTTGAGCGATGAATGTTTTGACGAGTACTGTACTGCTGTTCGATGCGCGCGGGAACGGTGGCGCGGAAAACTTGACGTATACCTGGGCCTTGAGGTTGATTATATAGAGGGGCTTATCTCCGCGCGGGACTTTGATTGTGCGGCGCTCGGACTTGATTACCTGATTGGTTCGGTTCACTATGTTACACCCTCGCGTTGTGTTGACTGCTCTCCCGAAGAATTTGAAAAACTGTTAAACGAAGACTTCTGTGGAGACGCGATGGCCCTGGTAAACCGTTACTGGGATTGTATGGAAAGCATGATTTCTCTGGGCGGTTTTGACATAATAGCCCACGCCGACATCGTTAAAAAGAACAACAAAGACGGTAAATGGTTTTCGGAAAACGATGACCGCTATGTAAAACGCCTGGAACGCATAGCCTCGGTGATTGCCGAAAGCGGCATTGTTACAGAGGTAAACACAGGCGGCCGGAGCCGCGGCTATACCGTAGAGCCGTACCCTTCGCTGCGTCTCTTGCGGCTGCTACAAAAAAAAGGCGTACCGGTGATGATCAACGCAGATGCCCACAAACCGGAACATCTGGGCGGCTTTTACGGCGAAGCCCGCAGCCTTCTGCTCGAAGCCGGTTTTACGCAGCACTGCCTTTTCCAGGGTCGCGTGGACGGCAGACCTGTCTGGAAAACAGAACCGCTGTAGCAACCGCTCATTCAAACGCTGTCTTTAACAAGAGCCGCGTGTACTCATGCCGTGCCTCCCTGAATATATCTTCCGCCGCGCCGCTTTCCACGATTTTACCCTCCTTCATTATTATCAAAGAGTGACAGAGACTCCGCACTATGCGTAGATCGTGACTGATGAACAGGTACGAGAGGCCGTGCTTCTCCTGCAATGTACGCAGCAGGCGTACCGTCTGAAACTGTGTGGCGCGGTCAAGGCTGGATGTAGGCTCGTCCAGAACGAGTATATCGGGGGCCATCACCAGGGAACGCGCCAGCGCTATGCGCTGGCGCTGTCCGCCTGAAAATTCGTTGGGATACCTGTCAAGGAAATCCGGATCGCTCAAGCCCACTTCGTTCATCGCCGCCGCCACACGCTCGCCCCATTCCTCTCTCGCGCCTATACTGTGTATCAACAGCCCTTCGCCGACTATACTGCGAACCGTCATGCGCGGGGACAGCGAACCGTAAGGATCCTGAAAGATAATTTGCATCTTCCGGCGTATGGGGCGCAGGGTTTTTTCGTCCAAATTCTGAATTTCCTGCCCGGCTATGTTGATGACACCTTGGCTTTTCTCTAAACGGAGTAGCGCCTTGCCCAAAGTTGTCTTGCCGCTGCCGCTTTCACCGACCACTCCCAGCGTTTCGCCTCTGCGCAGCGTAAAGGACACGCCGTCAACCGCCTTGATATACGACCCTGTACGGCGTAAAAAGCCTTTTTTCACGGGAAAGTATACTTTAAGGCCGCTGACTGAAGCGGCAGGAGGCGCGTCGGTCTTGGGCGACGGACTTTCATCGTCAGTATCCCCGCCAAGAAGCATACGTGTGTACTCCTGTTTGGGATTGTTAAAAATTTCGTCCGTCGCGCCGCTTTCTACAATGAGGCCGTCCTTCATCACGGCTATACTGCCGGCGATACGGCGGGCAAGATGGAGGTCGTGGGTGATGAACAACGCCGCCATACCCAATTCCTTCTGTAGTGAAAGGATGAGGTCCAGTATCTGAGCCTGAATCGTAACGTCAAGCGCGGTAGTGGGTTCGTCCGCGACAAGGAGTTTCGGCCTGTTAATCAAGGCGAGCGCTATCATCACCCGCTGCCGCTCGCCGCCTGAAAGTTCGTGCGGAAACGCGCCAAGCCGTTTTTCCGCGTCCCTAAGTCCTACTTTTTGCAGCCATTCTATCACGAGGGGGCGCGCCTTTGCCGCGTTCAACCCCTGATGTACGGATAGGAGTTCGGCAACCTGCCTCTCTATGCGGTGCAGCGGGTTAAGGCTGCTTGCCGGTTCCTGAAAGACCATGCCTATTTCACGTCCGCGTATGGCCCGCAGTTCCGCGTCATTCATCTTTAGGATGTCGCGGCCTTCAAACAGGAGTTCGCCACCTGAGTAATCCACGAGGCCGGGGCTATGGAGCCGCAGCAGGGCTTGGGCGCTGACCGTCTTTCCGCTCCCGCTTTCGCCTACGAGCGCGGTAATCTCGTTCCTCGCTATAGAGAGGTCTATTCCGTGTACAACTTCGTTGGAGTTTAGCCGCCCGCCCGCCGTACCGGGCGCAACGAATGCCGCTTTGAAACCGCGGTACTCAACAAGCGCGTTTTGTTTACTCATGATAAATTTCCTTTTCCCCACTGCTCGTCAATGATCCGCATTGCCCAATCATAGATTCCATCTCGACCACGAGGAACTTGCAAAGACTGCTTGTCCAGCGTTATAACGCCGCCTTCAACATCCTGAGTGATAATATATGAGCCTTCAAACCGTGCGCTTGCAAAACGGTGTACCGCCGTGGGAGACTGCGCCTGTTTTACGAGATCGGTATTGAAGCGCCCACAGGGTAAGAGGAAACAACTTTTGCGCGGCATTCCGCCGCCGGTTTACAAAGTACATCATATTTCTAATCTAGCGTGTTAAACGTAAAAACTACAGAGGGCGCGGGCTTTAAGGCGGGGAAATTTGGGGGTAAATTTTTTTGGAAGTGTGGTAATATACCATGAGGAATTTACTGACCCGACATTTTGGCCTCCATGCGGCTTGACCAACGTATTACCTTGCTTTATAGTGATAAATGCGCCGTCTTAGCTCAGCAGGCAGAGCACTTGACTTGTAATCATGAGGTCTCCGGTTCGATTCCGGAAGACGGCTGGGCAAAGGGGAGTTTCCCGAGTGGTCAAAGGGGGCAGACTGTAAATCTGTTGGCTCAGCCTTCGTAGGTTCGAATCCTTCACTCCCCAGTATGAATTATTCCATCGCGCTGGTACCGGGCGACGGTATAGGGCCTGAGGTTACATCCAAAGCTGTGGATGTCTTGAAGTTTACAGGCGGCAAATTCGGACACATTTTTAACTTTGTTGAGTTGGAGGCCGGGGGTTGCGCTATAGACGCGACGGGTGAGCCCTTGCCGGACTCGACGTTGGAAGCCGCGAGGCGGAGCGACGCCCTGCTCTTGGGCGCTGTCGGCGGGCCGAAATGGGAAACGCAGCCCGGTCATCTGAGGCCGGAGCGGGCGTTGCTGGGCTTACGGGCCGGGCTCGGCGTATTTGCCAACCTTAGACCCGCTACGCTGCTTCCACAACTCAGGGAGGCCTGCCCGCTCAAGGAGGAGGTGCTGAGGGCGAGCCATCCTGAAGGAAAGCCCACATTTGACATTCTCATCGTGCGCGAGCTTACGGGCGGCATATATTTTGGCGAGCGCGGGCGCGAAGGGGACGAAAAATCGCCGGATTCCTCGGCGTTCGACACTGAACGGTACAGCCGCGCCGAGATTGAGCGGGTGCTTCTGACGGCTTACGATGCGGCGGCCAAGCGCCGCGGCAAACTCTGCCTTGTGGACAAGGCCAATGTTCTGGAATCTTCCCGTTTTTGGCGTGAAATATGCGCCGAAATTGCCGCGGCGCACAAGAATATCGAAACTTCGTATATGTACGTGGATAACTGCGCGATGCAGCTTGTAAGGGCGCCGGGACAGTTTGACGTGATTGTTACATCGAATATTTTTGGCGACATACTTTCCGATGAGGCTTCCGTGCTGTCCGGCTCTATAGGAATGCTCGCTTCGGCAAGCATAGGGGCAAAGGAAGCGGGCAGAAAGTACCCACCCGGAATGTACGAGCCTATACACGGCTCCGCGCCGGACATAGCGGGAAAAGATTTGGCGAATCCGCTTGCCGCTATACTTTCCGCCGCAATGATGCTGCGTTATTCATTTTCACTGGAAAGAGAAGCGCTTGCGATCGAAGCCGCCGTGAACAGCGCGCTTGACAGCGGCTTGCGCACAACAGACATCGCCGGCAGGGCAAAAGACAGCGGTGAAAAAATAGTCGGCACAAACGAAATGGCAACCGCCGTAATGAAGGCGCTTGAAAACGCATGAGCTAAAACACCGCTAGGGATTTCCTCACGCCTGCGCGCCGGACGGCGGCGCGTTTTTCATACCTCTTTGATATTGTATTTTTTGCGGAAGCGTTCTATGCGGCCCGCCGTATCAACAAGTTTTTGCTTGCCGGTAAAGAACGGGTGGCAGGCGGAACAGATTTCAACCTTGATGTCCTTTACCGTTGAACGGGTTTCTATTACGTTACCGCACACGCAGGTAATCGTAGCCGGCGCGTAATTGGGATGTATTCCTTCTTTCATATTTTCCTCTCTCTGATTCTTGTCACTGCTCACTGCTCATTGCCGCCGGACAAGCCGCATTCGGGATACTCTCCGCCGCCTAACGGCGGCCTTAGTCTGACGCTGCGGCTCCGGTGTTCATTGAATTCAAGAATGATTCATTATTTTTACTTTTTTTCATCTTGTCAATAAGGAGTTCGATGATTTCGATGTCTTCCATTGGGTTGATGAATTTACGGAGTATCCAGATACGCTGAAGTTCTTTTTCAGACAGCAGTAATTCTTCCTTGCGGGTACCGGATTTTTTGATGTTGATAGCGGGGAAGAGGCGTCTGTCCGAGATGCGGCGGTCAAGGTTAATCTCCATGTTGCCTGTGCCTTTGAACTCTTCGAATATTACTTCGTCCATGCGGCTGCCTGTTTCGACGAGCGCGGTGGCGATAATGGTAAGGCTGCCGCCTTCTTCGATGTTGCGCGCCGCGCCGAAGAAACGTTTGGGTCGGTGCAGGGCGTTTGAATCCACGCCGCCCGACAAGATTTTACCGGAGGTAGGGACGGTCTGGTTGTAGGCGCGGGCCAGCCTCGTTATTGAATCGAGCAGGATGACTACATCGCGTTTGTGTTCTATCAGGCGTTTTGCTTTTTCCAGCGCCATTTCCGTAACCTGGACGTGGCGGCCGGCTTGTTCGTCAAAGGTGGAAGATATGACTTCGGCGTGAACCGTGCGCTCCATGTCGGTAACCTCTTCGGGGCGTTCATCGATGAGGAGCACGATTAGGTAAACTTCCGGATGATTCTTTGTTATCGCGTTTGCGATTTTCTGCATCATGATGGTTTTACCGGTACGCGGCGGGGCGACTATGATCGCGCGCTGTCCTTTTCCTATGGGGCAAAAAAGGTTGATGATACGGGTAGAGACATCATCGCCGGTTGTTTCCAGGTCGAGTTTTTGGTTTGGATAGAGCGGCGTCAGGTTGTCAAACGGGACACGGTTTTGGGCGACGGACGGGTCGTCAAAGTTCACAGTTTCGACACGGAGCATGGCAAAGAAGCGCTCGCCTTCTTTTGGAGTGCGTATCTGGCCTGAAACCGTGTCACCGGTTTTAAGAGCGAACAGCCTGATTTGGCTCGCGCTGATATAGATGTCGTCCGGGCCTGAGAGGTAGGAATTCTGGGGGCTGCGGAGGAAACCATAGCCGTCCGGTAGAATTTCCAGAGAACCGTAGGCATAGATGATGCCGCCGCGTTCGGTGTGGGCCTTGAGTAGCGTAAAGATAAGTTCCTGTTTTTTTAAGGGTACCAGGTCTTCGTGGGAAATGCCGTAACATACGGCGAGGGTACGCAGGTCTATCATGCTAAGGCGGGACAATTCGTTGACAGAAAGCCTTCGGTTACCATCATCCTCGCCGCGCGGTTCCGGTTTGCCGTATATCTGCGGCATAGACGGCAGATTTTTTGGGAGGTCCGGCAGAGCGCCCTGTGGGTATGCTATGTTGGGTGGTATGTTTGGGGCTACACTGCCTGGGTAAGAGCCGCCTCCGCCGTAAGAGTTTAACCCGGAAGCGCCGTAATGAGGCTGTGAGCCGCGTTCAAAGGCGCGGCGCGGGCGGGACTGGACCGGCGGCCTCATAACGCGGGCAGCGCCGTCGGGGTCGTAATCCTGACGGTCGCGTATTTGGACACGGGGTCTTGCGCGGACAACCACCCTGTTGGGCTGACGGTCGCCAGTTTCGTCCGCCGTGTAGCCGCCGCCTTCGTCAAAGCTGTTTTCAGTGTTGTACGAGGCGCTTTCTTGCGCCGTGTCGTTTTCAAAATCCTGTCTTGGGACCTTGAAATGAGAACCTTGTTCACCGTTATTTTCGCTGGAAGCGGTGTTTTCCGCGGATTCCGCGGCGATGAACAGTTCCGAGTCTCCGTTTTCTGCTGTTACTTTCGTTTTCCTTACGTAAGCCATATAAAAACCTCAAAATTTAATTATTCTACGATTTGGAGCGCCTGTTAACGCGCCCGTGCGGGTATTTCCAAAACACAAAACATATAGTCTCTAAAAGATAAACAGCGGTTCCGCGTCCTGAACGGTGAACGGCAATCAGCGGTTCACTTCAAAAAACCTGAATTTTAAGCGCCCCAATCGTATGATAGGGAAAAAGCGGGCTTGCTCCTTGGACTTTCATCGTAACTATTCAGGCGCAACTTGAGCTGAATAATTACTGTTCGTCTATACTTGTAGTCTATGCCCTCATAATTTTTTTGTCAAGTCCACGCGGTTATGGCACAGCAATTTTACTTTTATGAGACGAGGGAAGGCATCGCCCTTATCATGTTGAAGGCAGAAGCCGAAGCCAGTTTTGGGTATGCAACCGCGTAGCACAGCCGCGAAGCGGATTTTAAACTTGCTGGCAGGCTGGCGGGGCTTGTGTCTTTTTCCGGCGTTTAACACCGGAAACTACGGCAAAAACAAGTACGGCGGCGGGGAGCAGCGCCATATTCACGGTGCGGGCAAACGTCATCGCTGCCTGTTTTTTTTCTGGGTCAACTATCCTATCCAAACGGTTATGGCACAGCAATTTTACTTTTATGAGACGAGGGAAGGC
>JAIRMY010000106.1 GCA_031258335.1 Spirochaetaceae bacterium
CTTTTCATTCACCGTATTGAGCAGGGCAAACGACTTTTTGTTGTTTTTATACAGAGACTTAAATACGCTGAAATTCCTGTCGTACACAGCCTTGTGTTCAGGGTTGGGGACGAAAAGCCGGTGCTCCGGCAGCAGATCTTTTGCCCCCTCAATGGATGAAATTTTTCCAATCGCTTTTGCTATTAACACCGCCGCGCCCAAAGCGCCGACGTTTTGCGGCTCGGGACGGGTGATAACCTTATGACCGATAATATCAGCCAGTATCTGGCAGACGACAGGCGACAAGGCTCCGCCGCCGCAGGCGATGATGATTTCCGACGTCTCAATTTTTCTTTTTTGCGCTTCAAGCATATAACGGCAATGGAAAGCGATGCCTTCAACAACGGAACGTATCAGCGCGGTTTTCCCTGTTTCAAGGCCGATATTGAAAAATATCCCCCTGGCGCCGCTGTCTTCAAACGGGCAGCGGTTTCCGTGCAACCACGGGGTGAATACAACGCCATTGCTCCCCGCGGGCACTTTGCGTATCACTTCGCACAGATAATCAAAAAGGCTGAGGTAAACGCTTTCAGGATCTTCTGTAACATCTTTCTTTTCAAGATAGATATCGATTTCATCAAGGGCAAGGTGATCCTTTACCCATTCCAGGCTTTTGCCCGCCGTTTCCATTTCCGCAAAATAATTATACAAACCGGGCTGGCAGCCGACGATTGATCCAATGGACGCGCTTATGTCTACAACCTGTTTTTTTGTCACTGTGGATACCCAGCCGGAAGTTCCAATATAGATATGAGTGCTTCCCTGTTCGACGGCTCCCGCGCCTATCCCGACAAGTTCGGCGTCTCCTCCACCCCCGTAAACCGGCGTACCGGCGGCAAGCCCGATTTCTTCCGCCGCACGCGGCGTAATTCCGCCGACCTTGTCATAGGATTTAATAATTTCCGGTAAATGTTCCCGTTTGACTCCCGCGATTTTGCAAAGCTTTTTGCTCCAGCCGCGCAGGTGTGTATCAAATAACGCGGTGGCATGGGCGGAACCTTCGGTCATAGCGAAAACGCCGGTCAAACGGGCGGCAAGGTAATCTTTCGCGTCCAGCCATTTATACACACGGGAGAAGACTTCGCCCTCGTACCGCTCAACCCATTTGTATTTCCACAACGGGTCTTTGGTACTCGTCGGAGCAATTCCCGTTAACCGAATCCACGTCAGCAGCTTTATAATCGAGGGGCCTCTGCCAAATAACTGGCGCGCGCGGTTATCCATATAACTCATGGCCCTTCGGACCGGCCGCGCTTTATTGTCTGATAAAACCAGACACTGCATTTGTGAACAGAACGACACCGCTTTAATGTCGTCTTTATTCAGTGAAGTCTTATTCAGCGCCTGCTTTGTTGTTTTGCATATCGCTTCCCACCATTCATCAGGGTCCTGCTCGGCCCCGCCGTTATCGAAAATGTATAGATTATAACCGGCATACGAGCTTTCAATTTGGGTTATTTTGTCTGAGATTTCATATATACATGTTTTAACGCCGGTCGTACCGACATCATAGGTAATCACGAAAACGGGCGATGACATTCTCATTCCCTCCTGGTATTGATTGAATCCCGAAACACGAAAAACCGCTGGTATAAAAATTCGGTAATCAGGTTGCATCCCATAGTCACGCCAAGAATAATATACTCATTTATACCGGCGACAGCCGCAAGATTACCGAACCATGTGGACAACGGCGTGAACACAAGGTAAAATGCCGCCACTTTCATCATTGCTATGGGGACGTTGTTGGCCGACTTAAAAGTAAAGCGGCGGTTGACGGTAAAGTTAAACAACACCGATAAAATCAACGCGATGAGATAGCATGGCCAGTACGGAAAATCGGTAAACTCATTCAGGAGCGTAAAAGAAACCGCCTGGATAATCCCCGCGGAAAAAGAAAAAGCAATGAATTTAAGTATCTGTACAACATTTTGCGCGGTTGTAAGTTCGATCGCGGAAGAATCTTTTCTTTGCATGCCATTCACCCCGTTACCATTCGTGATTTCATCTGTCGAATCAGAGGCGCCCTAACGACTCTTGCGACAAAATCCTTAAGTATGAGCCGGTTTCAAAATTGCAATTTTGAAATCACCTCTATTACTTGATTCGCTATTTTCATGTAACAACCTCCGCTATGTGAAAATTTTTGTATGAAATTTCTATTTTCCGATAGCCCAGGATTCTTCGCGCGGGTCTGCGCCGCCCCGCAGCTCGCCCGTTTGGCTGTCTTTGAGGACGGCGCAAACCGCTCCCAAAAGATTATCCCAGTCACGAACAGCTGTCAGTTTGTAACCCATTGCCTCCAATTCCCTGCCTGCGCTGTCATAGATAGATTGCTCCACAGTCATTTCGCCGGGGAAATATTCATGCGGGGCAAACGAGTTCGGCCAGTTGAGCGATATAAATCGCGGCGCACTGATGGCTGTTTGCGGATCCATCCCAAAAACCGTAACATTGAGAAATACCTGAATAATGGCCTGCGTTTGGCTTTCGCCGCCCGGCGTACCAAAGGACATAAACAACTCGCCGTTTTTAAGCGCCATACTCGGGTTTGGCGTAATACGGGGGCGTTTGCCCGGCAGAAGACCGTTTGCGCCGGAATCCAAGTTAAATTGTGTCATACGCGTGCCGAGGTTAAGCCCGGTATCCGGAATCATCGGCGATTCAGGGAAGTCGCTGGGTGTTAACGAAACGGCGTTTCCGTCTTTATCCACAACGGTAATATAGCTTGTATCTTTACCCCAAAAAGATACAGAGGCCAAACTTGATTCTTTTGGCAATACGGTAAGCGTTATTTGCGGGACGGCGCCGGTTTTGTTTGGATCTCCTGCCGGAGGTGTTTTCCCAAACGCCTTTCCAGGGGTCATTAATGCCCTGCGCTCGGCGGCATATTCTTTTGACAGAAGACCGGTAATCGGCACATCAACAAAAGCAGGGTCACCGAAATATGCCTCGCGATCCGCCATGGCAAGCTCAATGGCTTGCGTTACCGTATGGATATACCCGGCACTGTTATGCCCCATTGACTTAAGATCAATTCCTTCCAAAATTTGAAGTACCATAGGCACTACGCCGCCCTGATTCCACGTGTCGTTGGCATAAATCGTATACTCGCCGTATGTGCCGCTCAGCGGCGTTTCCCAGCCGCCCTTGTAGTTTGCCAAATCCTCTTTGGTAATCAGGCCCTTGTTTTTGGAGTGGTAATCCGCAATGGTTTGCGCAATCGGACCTTCATAAAAATACGCGCGAACGGCATCCAGCGCCTCAAGACGGTTTGCGCCCCGCATCAGCGCCGTCTGCTCCGCATCGCACAGTTCCTGCAAGGTATCCGCAAGGTCGCTTAAAACCAAACGCTCATTATGGTCAAGAGGGCGCCACCACTGCTTTTTAAAATAAACCTCGGAGTTATATGACATTATAATGGTAAGCCCGAGACGTTCCGCCAAACCGAGATCCATATCGTGAAGCAGCTGGTAATGAACGGGAACTCCTTCCCGCGCCCTGTCTATCGCGGGCTTCGCGATTTCGGAAAAAGACAGCGTGCCGTGTTCCTTTAAAACAGCTATGAGCACATCCGGCGATGCGGGCAAAAGCTGCGCAATCAGCTTGTATTTCGGCACATTATCGTACCCGTTTTCTCTAAAATATTCAACCGTTGCCGCCGCCGGAGCTGTGCCCGCTCCGATATAG
>JAIRMY010000172.1 GCA_031258335.1 Spirochaetaceae bacterium
GCATATATGCCTCCCCACTATAGCCCTGTCCATAGGCGGTTTCGCGGGACTCACCATGCTGACAAAGAATTCATTTCTGGACGAGATTCACAAACAGTACGTCCTCACCGCCCGCGCCAAAGGGCTCACCGAAAAAAAAATACTCATCCGGCACGTTTTCCGCAACGCCATGCTGATTGTGATTTCCGGCTTCCCCGCCGTCTTTGTTTCCATGTTTTTTACCGGCAGCCTCCTCATAGAAACGGTGTTCTCCCTGGAGGGGCTGGGGCTACTCGGACTCGAATCCACGATGCAACGTGACTACCCTGTGATATTCGCTACCCTGTACATATTTACGCTGATAGGACTGCTGTTGAACCTGCTCAGCGACCTGATATACACCGTGATAGACCCGCGCATTGATTTCGAGAGCAGATCCCGCTGACCCCTAGATGCCTTACGCTTATAAGCTGTCCTGCTTACGCTGAACTTGCCAGATTAAAGGGTAGCTTATAAGGTGTAAACTAAAACCCCCAGGAGGAAGAAATGGACGCAAGGAAAAGATTTACACCTGAAGAGAAGGTAAAGATTTTAAGGGAAGTTGTTGAAGACGGGAAATCGGTAAGCTCTGTTGCTGAAGGTTACGGGCTTCATCCAAACAACATTTTTAATTGTGATTGATTGTGATTGATTCAATGAAAAATTATAAAGCCAAACAGCGCAGTGAATAGTGGGTGGTGCCGCTGCCAGTCGCGTATGCAAACGCCCTTTTCATTTTGAGGGCAGAAGCCAAAGCTTGCCTTGGGTATGCTAGCGCGGAGCGCCTTGAAACCCGCTGGCGGGCGGACTCGACAGAGACGGCTATCTTTGTTATTATTTGTATTATGTGTGGCGGTTGCCCATATCGCCGCGCAAGGAGAAGACATGAAGACTACACTTTCTATCGAAGGGATGACGTGCGAACACTGCGTGAAGCACGTAACCGAAGCGTTACAAGGCGTTCCGGGCGTGAAAAAAGCCAAGGTGAACCTCAAGGTGGGTAAGGCGGACATAGACCACGCGGACGGCGTGAACGTTGACGCGCTCAAGGCCGCGGTGCTTGAAGCGGGCTACAAGGTGCCGGCATGACGTACTCTGTAGCATTCGCCGGTAAGGGCGGCGTCGGAAAGACCACGACTTGCGGGCTTTTTATAGACAGTCTTGCCGGCGCGGGGAAGAGTCCTATACTCGCCGTTGACGCCGACCCCAACTCTAACCTCAACGAGGTGTTGGGCGTTGACGCTGAATTGACGTTGGGCGATTTGCGCGAGGAAATCGCCCGCGCGGAGATGTCCGACCCAAGCCCCATACCGCCCGGAATGTCCAAGCAGGAGTACGCCTCGTACAAGTTCGGCGACGCGCTGATTGAGGAGAATAATTTTGATATGCTCGTCATGGGCAGGACGCAGAGCAAGGGTTGCTACTGCTTTGTAAACGACATTCTGCGGGAACAGATACGCAAATACTACATGAATTACGCCTACATGGTCGTTGACAACGAGGCCGGGCTTGAGCATATAAGCCGGGGCATACTGCCTCCGGTAGACCTCATCCTGTTGGTCAGCGATTGTTCGCGGCGCGGGATTCAGGCTGCCGGGCGCATAGCCCTCATGATACGCGAACTGGACCTCAAGGCGAAAGAAACCTTGCTCATTGTAAACCGCGCTCCAGAGGGAACGCTGAATGACGGGGTAAAGGCGGAAATTGAGCGGCAGAATTTGATGCTGCTCGGCGTACTGCCGCAGGATGACCTTGTTTACCAGTACGATGCCGAGGGCAAGCCGCTCGTTACACTGCCCGATGACGCACCGGTAAAGGCCGCCCTGAAACAGTTAATCGGTAAACTCAGTCTGCCGTAAGGGGGGGGGGGGGGTAAGGAATGAGGGGTCTACATATCACGCAGGTGATTATCAAGCCGCGCTTTATTTTCGTTGTTGATTATCCCCTTATCCAGCATGATGCTGGTCAATTCCGTGAGAAAGTTTTTAAGATGCCCAAAGTGATTAACCTTTATCGTTTCAAGTTCGGTTCGGATTCCACCTACCTCGCGGCTAAGATCGGCATTGAACTCGTTCCGTAGGTCATTCCGCAGACCGCCTATCTCGCGGCTAAGATCGGCCTTGAACTCGTTCCGGAGGTCGTCCCGCAGGCTGTTCATTTCACCACGGAACTCGTTCCGGAGATCATCCCGCAGGCTGTTCATTTCACCACGGAACTCGTTCCGGAGGTCGTCCCGCAGGCTGTTGATTTCACGGCTAAGGTCGGACTTGAACTCCGTTCGAAGGGCATCTATCTTTTCGCCCAATTCGGTGATGTTGCCTTGCATGAACCCGTGCCTCACGAAGTCAATTCCGTTCCGGCTGAACCCTACAACAAAGGTTATGGCGGCAAATATGGCTACAACCAGCAATAGCGCCATTGCCACAGGAGGAAACCCGCTTACAACATTTGACAAAAGATCCCATCCGGTCATATTCTATACTTCCTTATACACACCCAATATACATCAGAACTGAGTTTTGCTTCAATATCTGCCGCATAAACGGGTGGTATAAAAGACGCTTCCGGTTTATAGTATAGCCATGAACATCCGCATGGCGGGCATAGATTATACCAACGCCGGCGTAGGGGAGCGCGAGCGTTTTACCTTTACAAGCGCCGCCAGAGCTACCGCGCTTTGCCGTATACGGAGACGGTACGCGGGGACAGGCTGCGTGATAATAGCCACCTGCAACCGCACGGAACTCTGGCTCTCCGCCGAAGGCGGAGAGTGCCCCGATCCGGAGCGGATTCTATGCGAATTAAAAAACGTCTCTTATGACGCTTACAAACATATTTTTGTTAGCCGATCGGGGCAGGATGCCGCCACACACCTTTTTTACGTCGCCGGTGGGATGAAATCGCAGATAATGGGCGAAAATCAGATACTTTCACAGGTAAAAGAGGCTCTGGAAGCGGCGCGGGAGGCGGGAAGCGCTACCCCCGTTTTGCAGAAACTCTTTCAGAGCGCCGTAGCCTCGGCAAAACGAGTCAGGACTGAGACCGGCATAGCACGTGCGGATGTTTCAATTGCCTCCGCCGCGCTTGACTTTATTCGTGGACACGGCTTTGAGCCATGCGGGGCATCCTGCCTCGTTATAGGAAGCGGGGTAATAGGGCGGCTCTGCGCGGAACTTTTTTCCGGCGCGGGAGCAGATGTTACGATGACGCTGCGCAGCCGTAAACGGGGGGGAACCACGCCGCCTCGGAATGTCCGTGTGATAGACTATGATGAGCGTTACAGTTTTCTTGCCGGTTATCAGATTGTGATAAGCGCTACTGTAAGCCCGCACCACACGATAACTCACGACGAGGCGGCAGGCAGGCTTCCTCCGCTCGACGGCGGGAGGGAGCGAGTGTTTTTGGACCTCGCCATGCCGCGTGATATAGACCCTGATGTAAAAAAAATAGCCGGAGTAAGACTCTTTGATATTGATCAAATCCACGAACAAATCCACCAAAACTCCCTATCCCAAGACTGTCCATCGCGGGACTGTCCCGCGGCTATGGTAAAAGAGATAATTGATGGGGAAATATCCGCTTTCGTTCAGTGGAACGCATTCCGCGTAAACATAGAAACGATTCTTGCGGCGCGGAACGAGGCGGCGGAAGATGTGGCGCGGAGGCTCAGGGCGCTTATCAAGGACTGCGCCCGCGATGAGATGGCGGAGGAAAGACTAAAGAGCGCCATAACCCTCGCCGCGGGGAAGGTGATGGACAAGATGTTGTTCGGCATACGCGATAACCTTGACCCGGTGCTGTGGGCGCCGTGTTTTGAGGCGCTACGGCGCTCGGCGGTCGTGGAAGCCGGCAAGGAGCGGGCGTGAGGCTGTACGTGGTCGGCATAGGCCCGGGCGCGGACAAGTATTTGAGCGGAGAAGCCCGTGCCGCTCTTGCCGATTCCGATGTGATAGCCGGTTACCCGCTGTACCTAGAACTGGTAAAAGACCTCATCGCCGGCAAGGAGTGTTTTTCGACCCCGATGCGCAAGGAAAAGGAAAGGTGTATTTTCGCGCTGGAAAAGGCAGCCTCAGGCAGGAATACCGCGCTTGTCTGCTCCGGGGACGCCGGGGTTTACGGAATGGCGGCGCTCTGCCTGGAATTGGCGGAGGAATACCCCGCCGTAGAAATAGTCATAGTGCCGGGAATCACGGCGGCGCTGTCCGGCGCGGCGCTCTTAGGCTCCCCGTTGACTAACGATTTTGCCGTGGTAAGCCTCTCGGACCTCTTAACCCCATGGCGCGTGATAGAAAGAAGGCTTATCGGCGCGGCTTCCGGCGGCTTTGTAATATGCCTCTATAACCCGTCAAGCGCGAAACGTTCGGACTATTTGAGGAGGGCTTGCGCTATCGTTTTGCGGGAACGGGT
>JAIRMY010000139.1 GCA_031258335.1 Spirochaetaceae bacterium
GCGGTTGAACATCATATGAGAATGCTTAAAAAGAGCCCGGAGCGTATTGTAAAATATTTTGAAGATCCGGCAATACAATATGCATCTTAACTCTGTATTATAATTGCCGGGTCAGTAAAAATAAGTAAAAAATTGTTCAAAAAGCATTTCCTAAAAAAGATTATGCGATTTCGGATAAGGATTAGCCGTAAAAAAAGATTATTATTACCACCAGTAGAAAATAAAGCAGAATCGGTAGAATATAAATATGCTGAAGTGCTTACACAGGAAGAAATAGATATGCTTTTAACTCCAATAGATAATAGCAAAGAATAATCATGGCGGGAAGATAATAGGATTGTGCGCGGGTTCATATTGTGAGAGGAAGGGAAGGGCGTATTTACAGCCGGTTATAGTGGGTGTTAAAATATGGCATTAATCGGCATTGCCCAAATTTCTCATAACCTTTCATCTACACTCCCCCGCCCCCTATCACCCTGTCCGCGCCGGATAAATCCTTGTATATCTTTACATCAGCGAAACCCGCGGATTTTAGTAGAAGCGTTATTTTTTCCATCTGTTCAGGCGACGCTTCAAGAAAAATATGACCCCCGTGAAAGAGGCGTTTCTTTGCGCCTTTTATCACGCGGCTGATTATTTCCAAGCCGTCTTTCCCGCCGTCAAGTGCTATGTGTGGCTCGTTTTGCGCTTCTGCCTGTAATGTTTCAATGAGTCCGCATGGAATATACGGGGCGTTAGCCGTGATTATATCAAAACGCTGCGTAATATTTTCATAAACATCGCTCTGTAAAAAAAAGATTTTGTCTTGTAATTGATGTTTCGATGCGTTTTTTTTTGCCGTCTCAAGGGCCGCCGCCGATATATCCGATGCGTACACTTGGATAAACGGCCGTTCATATTTTAATGAAAGCCCCACGGCCCCGCTCCCTGTACACATATCAAGGACAATGATATTGGTTTTTGTTTTTGTTTTTTTGGAGGAAAAAAGTTCGTCTATGCTGTCCAGTGCGGCTTCGACAAGGATTTCCGTATCGGGACGGGGAACAAGTACATTTTTATCGACATAGAATTCCAGAAAGCGAAATTCTTTTTTGTTTGTAATATAGGCGGTACACTCATTATTTGAGCGGCGGGCGAGCAGCGTTTTATAGTTTTCATAATCATGTTTTTTTATTTCTTTTTCCGCGTCAATCAAAAGCTCATGCTTGCCGATGCCGAGTGCATGAGTCAATAGCAATGCGGAATCGGCGGCGTAACTTTCTACTCCGGCCCGCCGCAGAACGGCGCGGCCTTCGTTTCCGGCTTCACGCAGCGTCATATCAGAGTGTTTGCTTCGGCGGCTTCACGGGCGGAAAGTTTAAGCGCGTCAAATAACTCCGCGGCATCCCCCTGCATAATCAAATCAAGTTTGTAAAGCGTAAGGTTTATCCTGTGGTCTGTCAGGCGGTTCTGCGGAAAATTGTAAGTGCGGATTCGCTCCGACCTGTCGCCCGACCCCACCTGATTCTTCCGCGCCTCCGAGCGTTCGGCATGGGCCTTGGCCTCTTCCATCTCGTATATTCTCGCACGAAGTATACGCATCGCCTTGGCCTTGTTTTTTATCTGACTCTTTTCATCCTGACAATGCACGGATACCCCTGAGGGCAGATGGGTTATACGCACGGCGCTGTCCGTGGTGTTCACGCACTGCCCTCCGGGTCCGCCCGCCCTCATCACATCAATACGCAAATCTTCGGGTTTGATGTCTATCTCGGTTTCGTCCGCTTCGGGCAGCACGGCGACGGTAACCGCCGATGTATGTATGCGCCCCGACGATTCTGTCAGCGGGACTCGTTGCACACGGTGCGCCCCCGATTCGTAACGAAGATTTTCGTACACGTTGCCACCGCTTATCGAAA
Organism: Spirochaetaceae bacterium; assembly: GCA_031258335.1. Classification (GTDB taxonomy): domain Bacteria; phylum Spirochaetota; class Spirochaetia; order Treponematales; family Breznakiellaceae; genus JAIRMY01. The sequence goes on from JAIRMY010000139.1 coordinate 1,899, forward strand.
AAATAATTTCTTTATAGCCGCCAAGTTCGGTCTCATTCAGGTTCATTATCTCAATTTTCCAGCCTTTAACCTCCGCGAAACGCGAGTACATACGGAACAAATCCGCGGCAAACAGCGCCGCCTCATCCCCGCCCGTACCGGCGCGTATTTCCATGATGATATTCTTCCCATCGAGCGGGTCACGCGGTATCAAAAGCAGCTTCTGTTTTTCCCGCGCCTCATTCAAACGCGCTTCGAGCCCGTCTAACTCCTCTTTCGCAAGCTCCCGCATATCGCCGTCTTCCTCGAGCAAAAACCTTGTCTCGGCAATCTGCGCTGCAAGCCTCTCCACCTCGTCCTGACTCACGGCAATTTCCGCAAGACGCGAATACTCCTTCATCGTTTCACGGTATCTATTCTGGTCCTTTGTCAGAGCCGGGTCTTCGATCAACCCTTTTACCTCATCGTAACGTTTCAAAAACGTTTCCAGTCTTTCGTTCATTTTCTCCCCCCGCGTGAATGAAACTTTCGTAGGCGGCTATTGTTGCCGCAAGCGTGATAGTCTGCACCTCGCCGCGTCCGAGCCAGTCAGAGCCTTCCATCTCGTAAAGATATTTAAGCAATCCTGAAAGCTCGTCTGTTTTGTAGTTCGCATCGGATGCGCGGCTGCGTTCAAGCCAGCGGTACTCATCGTCAAAGGTTTTCCGGTACAGGGCGTCCCGCCAATCCTCGGTGTTTTCTTCCATCAGCGCCGGCTGTATTCGATAGAGCGTCTGAAAGTATCGCCGAGGTACGGTATCAGTACGTCAAGTTCCGGTTTCATGCGAAATTCGCGGCGTTCAGTCCATGCGCCTCGTCCGTCAAATTCGTATTCATAGCGGGAGTCAAGCGGCGCGTCATCCTCCTCGAGACCCGCCATGCGTACAAGCCGCCCCTGCTCGTCCCATTGCAACGCGAGGTGACCCAGCGCCGGATGCGTCCAGTAATGCGGGACTGTGCCGTAGTAAAGCGCCTCGAATACAGCCCCGTCCGTGTCGATTTTCGTAACATTTCCCATACTGTCAAAGTACAGGTGGCTTTCGCTTCTCGCGGGGGCCGGGGGAGAATCCTCGACGGCGGCTATGCTTTCCATGTTTTCTGTATCAGGAACCTCCTGAAACATCTTCCGGTACGACCGCGGGAGTTCCGCGGTAAAAACGGCGAGCGGATTTCCGTCAACATCGTACCACGTTTCAACGACAGAAGAATTTTGGCGGGAAAGAATGCGGGAAATGGATGCAAAAAACCACGATTCGCCGTTTTGGATTCTCGCAAGCGAAGGCTCCCCGCCCTGATTTTCAAACGCTAGAAACTCGATTTCCAGCGGATTTTCACCAGCCATCGTAAACCCATGTATATTCCCCGCCGAATCAAATTTTGCGCTCGCCTGATAAAAAGCATCGTCCAAAAAGACGGGGAATTCCGTAAGTAAGCCCCGTTCGTTGCGGCGCACGGTTAAACTAATATCTCCCCAATCTCCTCCCCCCAGCGTCAGCGCGGAAACGGCGCCGTCTGTATTCAAAATATCGAAAGCGTCAACCGGTATGCAGTCAGGCCAATCAGGGCGCCAGTCTATACTCCCGCCCGCAGCCGTTTGCAGCAAGATGTATACCGGAAATACAACCGCCGCTGCATCCCCGGCGCGGTCTTCAACTTGACCGCTATCCTGCCCCGCCAGAGCAGTCGCCTGAAAAAAAACAACGGTAAAAACAAAACCTAAACGTTTCAGCATGGCTTGATTTTATCAGACACGCCCCAAACCGGCAAGCGCACCTGTCAAGTCCTAAAATTAGGTTGACAGATTTTATGCGACCATACGTCTTGACACAGCATCGTGACATACGAAAAAATCGCTTGACAAAATTGCTATTAGGAATTATTATTAGTAATAAGTGGTTGTTAACCACAAATTATTTTTTAGGAGGCTTATATGGCTAATTTAAAAGGCAGCAAGACCGAGCAGAATCTACAGGCGGCTTTTGCTGGAGAATCGCAGGCTCGGGGCAAGTATTTCTACTTTGCTGCGAAAGCAAAGGAAGAAGGGTACACCCGTGTTGCCCGGATTTTTGAGGAAACCGGTAACAACGAGTACGAACACGCAAAAATCTGGTTCAAGTATCTTGAGGGGATAGGCAGTACCGCCGACAACCTCAAGGCGTCCGCTGCGGGCGAAAATTATGAGTGGACGGATATGTATGCGAGTTTTGCAAAGACGGCAAGAGAGGAAGGCTTTGCCGAGATTGCGGAACGTTTTGAGCAGGTTGGCGCCATTGAAAAGCAGCACGAGGCGCGCTACAAAAAACTGCTTGAGACCTTGGGCAAGGCTACGGGCGGTGATTTTTCCGCTTGGCACTGTGTCAACTGCGGCAATGTGATCAATGCGAAGGCGGCACCCAATAAGTGTCCAGTTTGCGGCTATGCGGATATCCCATGGTCCGGAGCCTCGGCATACATCCTTGAAAAAGAGGACTTCTAATTTGGGACTTCTAATTTGACGCGGTTTCAAAATTCATTTTGAAACCGTCTCACAGGGAAACCGGGCTTTACCCGGCTTCCCCAGGAACCCAAACAGGGGTCCTTCTGTGCGTTGAGATAACAAAAAGACCGGATACCGCGGTATACCGGTCTTTTTGTTTTTTGATGAACAGAGATCGGAAGAGC
>JAIRMY010000220.1 GCA_031258335.1 Spirochaetaceae bacterium
TCTCGATGATTTTCAGGTTTTTGTCGGAAGCCTTGACAACCTCCTCCCATCCGGCGCGGCGGTCCAGACATGACTGCGGGTTGTCAAAGTTGATGAGTCCGACCTTGGCGCCGGGGGCCGCCAGGCGCACGGTCTCGCGTCCGCCGAGCCGCCCGCCTTCAACATTGTCCGTTCCGACAAAACTCGTGATAAGGCTGGCATCCGCTATCGTACAGTCAAAGGTAAACACGGGAACTTTGCTTGTAACGGCGTTCCTGATAGCAGGGGTAGTCCCGCCCGGATCGTTTGCCGATAGCGCTATGGCGTTAACGCCTTCGGTAACAAAGTTGTTGATGTGATCCGATGTTACATTTCCGTCCAGATCCCCGTCCATCACAATGGCGTTGATACCGTTTGCCGGCGCCGCTTCTTTGATGCCTTTTTCGATCAGCGTGTAAAACACATGCTGACGCGAACCTACGATAAAGCCGACGTTTATGCCGTCTTTTTTCTGCTGTCCGCCCGTAGCGTACAATGACACCGCCGTAATCGCCAACATCAGCGTTACAGCAACAATTTTTTTAACTTTTTTCATACTTGTCTCCTAAAAACAAAAATATTTTATGGCAAACTGCCATCAATTACCAAATTTACAGTACTAAACTTACAGGCGCGGGAGTACATGGCGATGACTTCTTTTACCCGCGACAGAACAAGAGAACGCGGATCCCGCGCCATACGCCCCTCGCCGATTTCCGTAAATTGGCGAGGGAAGTACTGGCTTACGATAGACAACGGTATGTCTATGGCGGAAAGGTTGCAGAACAATTTTTCTACCGTAGCGGAAACGCGCTGGTTTGCCCAGTAGTACCGGCTTCTGTCGCTGAAACTGTAACGCCGCTTGAAACGCTGTTCATATTCGTCTCCATGGTAGTATTTTTCCCAGTAATTCGGTTTGGAGGACAGCATCACGTCCTCAAGCACTTCCTCCAAACGGGCGCGGTCATCATCGGAGGGGATAAGTTCACGTTCTATCAGCGACAGGGCGAACATAGCCTCACGGTAGGCGAAGGTGAGCGCGGGGCCTACTTTTAGTATACAAAAATGATCTTCGACAAGGCGGCGCAAGCAGGATTCAGGCTGATAATCGGTAGAGTGCGCCTCGAAAACTAAATTTTCGCCGTCAAGCGCCGCGCTTAACTCACGCGCCGCGCCGCCGTCGTAGTAAAATACCTCATCATCGCCGAATTCCACGCCGGGCTGCGCCACTATGCCTATGACACGTTCCCAACTTTCCGCAAGCCCCGCGTCAATGAACGCCTTCTTGGTAATCTCAAGCGTCGCCTCTACATTTGCCCGTGTTGTGGGACGCGGCGGACCTGATTTTTCTTTCGCGCCGCCCGGAATTGGGACTTCTGTGCCTATGACGTACAGCGGTTTGACGCGGGATTCTCGGCAGGCATCTTCGGCGGCGGCGCATAGACGGGCGGCGCGGGCGGCGCTTATCTCATCCGGCAGAGCCTTTGCCCTGTCGCCGGGGTCGTCGGCACAAAACATACTCGCGTCCAGATGTAGCTTCCGGAAACCCGCGCCCGCGTAAGCCCTTACCAGGCCGCAGGCTTTTTCCATCGCCGTTTCAGCCCGTTCAGCCTGCCAACTGTTCGGCCCCAGATGGTCTCCGCCTAGTATTATCCTCTCAACCGGAAAATTCATCGCGGCGGCAATTTTTTCTACATAGCGTTTGAAGCGCGGAGGCGTCATCCCTGTATAACCGCCAAACTGGTCAACCTGATTCGAGGTAGCCTCGATTATCAGGATGGAATCGTCCTCCAGTCCCTGCGTCATCGCCGCCTCCAGCACGGTTTTATGGGCGCTGCATACAGAGTATACCCCGGTTCCTCCGCCCTTCTTGTTGTCAACGAGGCGTTTTTTTAACTCTGCCGTTCCAACATCCACCGGCGATTCTCTAGGCTCGTTCATCGCTCTTATACCAATTCCCTGTAAATATCGTTTTTTATATCGCCTTCCATAGGGCCGAACGCGGCGGAGTTAATAGCGCCCGCCTTTGCCGCAAGGCCGCCGGCTTCTTTCAGCGTCTTACCCGCGGCGAGCGCGGAGATGAAAGCGGCGTCAAACGAATCGCCTGCGCCGGTAGGATCGACGATGGGACGAGCCTTTTCTATAGGGTATACGGGTATAGGCGTACTGCCGCTTCGTGTAATTGTTTCCGAGCCTTTCTTTCCGTATTTTACGTGGATAACTTCCAGTTTATCAAAACGGTCAAACAGAAAAGCCGCCGCGTCTTGCGTATCGCTTTTACCCTCGGCAAACATTAAAAGTTCATCGCGCCCCGGCAGAAAGACGGAACAGCGGCTTAGAACCCCGCCCGCGACATCCATTATCCCGCGTTTACCGAGCAGGCTTGGGCGTATATTCGGATCGAAAGATATTTTTGCCCCGTTATCGCTGAAATACCGGGTTGCGCGTTCTATCCCGTCTTTCATCTCGTCATTTACCATCAGGGAGCAGCCCATGACATGAAAGTAATCGGGAATATCCGGCGTTTCGGTAAACCGCACCCTGCCTGAAGCCGTGCCGTCCAAGTTAAAGATGAATTCCCTGTCCCCGCCGCTCGTATACGCGACAATGGCGCTTCCGGTAACGCCAGATTCGGAAACAATAACGCCGCTCACATCTACGCCGTCCCGTTTCAGCCGGTTTAGTATCACCTCGCCAAATTTGTCGCGCCCTACGCCGCCCCAAATTTTAGTTTTGTTACCCAGTTGAGCCGCCGCCGATATGAATATAGCCGGAGCGCCCGAAGGAAAGGGTCCGGAAAATAAAGCTGTCTCGTTGAGCGGCTTGTCGTTTTCGATACGCATTATTTCGACAATAAGCTCGCCCATTGTATAAATTTTAGCCACTGTACTTTGTCCTTTTGGCAAATATAATGGCCATCTTGTCTATAAAGAAAAGTCAAATCGCTGATTCAAACAAAAATGGCAGTAGAACACAGATGATGAATTTTCCGAGGAACGAATCTTAACGAATGTAATTCTTACACAGCGCCGCACCCTTAGAGTTTGGGATGGTCAATCAAATAATCTAGCGCGCCTAATCCGTTCCCAGTTCGGATATTTAATCATACAACGATGGAATTTTCCTGTCAACAACACCAAATTTGTCGTTATTGTGTTGTGCCGGCGGCGGCCTTTTATTCTGACTTGGGGTTTAATACCCCGCTGCTTGCGGCGGGGAGGCTCATTTTACGGTGGCCGGTTTAAGTTAATCTCACTACAGATGTTCCTTCCGGTTTCCCGGAATTTCCTCCCTGTGAAGCGCAGCCTGACGCCGGCTCTCCGGTCCCGTCGAACCAGAAATACCCCTTTATACCGATAATTTTAATCATAGCAGCTCACTACGAAAGGGAGGCTTCTTTTTTTTATGCCGCCGCGCTATCCTTTGATGGTATGCAGTCGTGCGTGAAATTTTTAGCCGCCAAACTTGTAAAACTGCTGATAGAAAAGCGGTTAACCGTTGCCGTCGCGGAATCCTGCACCGGGGGGCTTGTCGGGAGTCTGATTGCAGGCGTACCGGGCGCTTCGGCGGTGTTTCACGGGGGATACATCACTTATACCGTTTCGGCCAAGCGGGAAATGTTAAAGATAGACGCTGATCTGCTTGAAAAATTCGGGGCGGTGAGTGGTGAATGCGCGTGCGCCATGGCGGAGGCGGCCCGCGCCTTGACGGATTCCGGCATCGCCGTGGCGATAACAGGGCTTGCCGGCCCCTCAGGAGACGGCTCTGCGAATAAAATAGGAACCGTTTGGGTAGCCGGCGTACACTCAGGTCATCCCGCCCTTGCCCGCGCATACCGCTTCTCCGGCGGGCGCAACTCGGTACGGCGTAAGGCCGCCGCCGCCGCGATAGAATTGGGATTGGAGTTGGTAAAAAATTTATGAACGAGTTTACCCATTTTGACTGCGGCGGAAACGCCGTCATGGTTGATGTAGGCGGAAAAGAAGAAACACGGAGATGCGCCGTGGCAAAAGGCGTGATTACGCTGAGTAATGACACGCTGGACGCGGTAAAAAACGGCGGTTCAAAAAAAGGAGACGTGCTGGGCATAGCCCGCATAGCCGGTATAATGGCGGCAAAAAACACGGCGCGGCTCATCCCGCTTTGCCATACGCTCATCTTTGACTCATGCACGATTGATTTTACCATGCTTGAAGGGCAGGAGGGGCAAAAGCCGCGTATAGAGGCGGTTTGTACGGTAAAATTATCCGGGCGTACAGGCGCGGAGATGGAAGCCCTTACCGGAGTTTCCATCGCCCTGCTTACGATTTACGATCTGTGCAAGGCACTTGAACGCGGCATGGTAATTTCAGACATATGGCTTGAAGAAAAATCCGGCGGCAAAAGCGGGCTCTGGCAACGGGACGCCGCCGCCAGAGGTTCATGATTGCCAGCGGCGCAGACGTACGCTGTCTATGTCGTAGCTAAACAGTTCACGCAGGTCGTTTAGCCCAAGCGCCATCAGCGCCATGCGGTCTATGCCTATGCCCCACGCGGCGACAGGAGTCTTTACCCCCAGAGAGGCCGTCACTTCCGGCCTGAAAATGCCCGAACCGCCCAGTTCAAACCAGCCGAGAGAGGGGTGCTTGATGTGCACTTCGACGGACGGCTCGGTGAACGGGAAGTAGCCGGGCACGTATTTCACTTCCTTAGCGCCGGCCACTTCGGTTGCGAACATTTCCAGCATCCCAAGCAGTGTACGCAGGTTCACCTCCTCGCCCAGTACTATGCCTTCGGTCTGGTAAAAGTCCGAAAGGTGTGTGGCATCAACCTTGTCGTAACGGAAACAGCGTAACATTCCAAAGTACTTTCCCGGTATCTTCGCATGAGGCAGGGTCTTTGCCGACATCACGGTACCCTGACTGCGGAGTATCAGCCGCTTGGTAAATTCACGGTCGAAGGCATAACCCCAGCCCCGGCTGCCCGTACCACCGCCGTTTTCATGGGCGGCGGCAACGTTTGAAAGCCAGGGTTCGTCTATCGTTTTGGCGGCGGCAGGCTCCGCTACATGGTATACGTCATGAATGTCCCGCGCCGAATGAAACTGGGGCATGAAAAGCGCGTCCGAATTCCAAAATTCTGTTTCGACAAGCGGTCCGTCAAATTCCTCAAACCCCATACCCGCCAGTTTATCCTTGGTTTGCTCAAGAAATTGCGAGTAGGCGTTGGTTCTGCCTGTCAAGACCCTTGCCGGAGGGATGTTTATGTTGTACGGCCTGAATGTTTTGCCCTTCCATGAGCCGGCTTCCAGCATTTCCACAGTAAGAACGCCTACTTCTTCACCCGAAACGCCGGTCTGCCTCAACGCGGCGGCTATTGCCGTATGTTCTTTGGTAAAGATGAAGAATACTGTCTCGCGCTCTATCAGGCGGAAGGCCGCGCCCGCCGCCCCGCGTTTGCGGGCCATGCCCGCCATCTCCTGTTTTTCCCCAAGATCCAGACCGCTTTCCGCGATGAGGCCATCCTCGTTTGACGCGGCTTTGTCGAGTATCCCGCGGACAACGTTAAAATGCAGAGCGGCGGGGCCGGACGCCGGACGCCCCTGTTTAAGCTGTTCGGGCGGCAGGATTATACCGACTCGTTTAGCCTCGTCCATGCCGAGAAGCCTGAGTTTTGACATGATTCCAAACGCGCTGCCCACATCCTTGCTCTCCATACCCAGCGTTTGGGCTATTTCCAGCAGTGTGAGCCCGGATTTTATCCTGACAAGCTCCAAAATACGCTCTTCGGGCGTGCCTCTTTCCTGCCATGAGCGGCCAAGTTCCGTCATTTCATAAAAAACCGCCGTTTCACGCCGTTTTTCAACAACTATCCCCTTGGATAGGAGCCATGAAAGCGCCTGATTCCCGTTTCCCTTCTTGAAATTGAGGTCCGCTTCAACGCCACTGGCGAAAAGTTCGTCTCCCCGTCCATAGTGAAGGATTATTTTAATTTCCAGCGGATGTAGCTTTTTTACAAGGTTTTCAATATCCATAGAAGATTCATCCCTTTTGAAAATTTGAGAGATACAGGACTCGAACCTGCCGCCTTCAGCTCCGGAGGCTGACGCTCTATCCAGATGAGCTAATCTCTCTACAAATAGACGATAGCCTATTACCCACACTGATGTCAATTTGCCCGCCAGCCCGCCAGCGGGTCTAAAGGCGCTCCGCACTAGCATCCCGAAGGCTGATTTCGGCTTCTGCGTTCAGGGTGAAGGGGGCGGTCGGCATACGCGACTGGTATACGCTATTCATGAGGGGGAGCGCGGCTACTTAACTTTGTAAATAGTTTTGCTAATACGCCGCATTAACCGACGCTGCTCCCCCCCGCGCCACAACCCTTGGCAGTTAGAGGCGCCCGCCCCGGGGGGGGCCCCCGCGGGCGCGGCGGGGGGTGAGGGGGGGGTGGGTTGCGG
>JAIRMY010000184.1 GCA_031258335.1 Spirochaetaceae bacterium
CCTTACGCTGCGAAAAACGGCGACCTTGTTCGAAAACGCCGGAATCTGCGCCGCGTTGGATTTTCGTAAGTCGGCGGAAGATAGAACCCTGCTTGATGAGTACAGGATTCCGGGTGAAACTATGGAGGGCTATCTCTATCCCGATACCTACCTGTTCGAGGCTGATTATCCGGCGGAACTTGTGGTACGCAAGATGGCGGACACTTTTTTCAGCCGTCTCGCCGAGTTTGGGATAGACCGCGGCAAATTTACCCCGCTGGAACTCTACGAAAAGGTAATCTTTGCCTCAATTATTGAACGTGAGTACCGTGTAGCAGAGGAAGCCGCGGTAATTGCCGGCGTGTTTCAAAACCGGCTGGAACGCGGTATGCGCCTCGAATCCTGCGCGACTATTGAATACATAATCACCGAAATAGAGGGAAAACCCCACCCGTCGCGGCTTTTAAACCGCGATTTACAGATTAAAAACCCGTATAACACCTATATACGCTCCGGTTTACCGCCCGGACCCATAGCCGCGCCGGGCGCCGTCGCGCTGAAAGCCGCCTTTGCCCCCGAGCGCAACGATTTTTTATTCTTCCGTGTCGTCGATCCCTCATCAGGCCGGCATTACTTTTCAAAAAATTTTGATGAACACATAGCGGCGGGTGCGCTCTTTGTAAAAGGCGGCGGTTAAACCATGGGGCGCATCTCCAGCGAGACGATAAACGAACTCAACAGCCGTCTGGATGCCGTCGCCGTTGTCGGCGATTATGTCAAACTGGAAAAAAAAAGCGGACGCTGGTGGGGGCGCTGCCCGTTTCATAGCGAAAAAACGCCGTCTTTCACCGTTGACCCGGAACGCAAGACGTACTACTGCTTTGGCTGCCATGAGGGCGGCGGTGTCATCAACTTTGTGATGGAGATGGACAAGATAAATTTTCCCCAAGCGGTCGAACTTCTGGCAAAACGTTTCGGCGTGCCGGTGATACGGGAAAATTCCGGCTTTACAGTCAACACGGACGAACAGGATAGGAAAAAGGACGATCTCTTAGGGTTGTACCGACGTGTGGCTGGGAGCTTTCACTACATATTGACCGAGACGGCGGAAGGCGGCGACGCGCTCGGCTATGTGAGGGATCGCGGCATCTCGGACGAGTCTATACGGCGTTTCAAGCTGGGCTACGCCCCCGCTGACCCGTTTTGGCTGTATCAATTCCTGCTTGGCAAGGGTTATTCGCCGTCTTTTTTAGAGGAAAGCGCTCTTTTTACCAAGGCAAATCCCCGCCGGGCATTCTTTTCCGGGCGGCTGATGTTTCCCATAGCGGACAGGCAGGGAAGGGTATTGGCTTTTGGCGGCAGAATTCTCAGACAGGACGGACCTAAGTACCTTAATTCCGCGGAATCGTTAGTATATAAAAAGAGGGAAACGCTGTTCGCGTTGGATTTAGCGATGAATGAGATAAGAAACACGAAAGAGGTCATAGTCGCGGAAGGGTATATGGACGTGATAGCGCTGCACGAAGCCGGCGTTCAAAACGCCGTAGCCCCGCTCGGCACGGCTTTTACCGTAGAGCAGGCGCGGCTCTTGGGGCGTTGGGTCAGCCGTATAAATCTGTTGTTTGACAGCGACCCGGCGGGAGAGGCTGCGGCGGCAAAGGCTGTACTCAACTGCCGGAGCGCCGGACTCCCAGCCTTCGTGATAAAACCTCAAGGCGAGGCGGAATCCGTTTTCACGGACTGTAAAGATCCTGCCGGTATTTTGAAAGAAAAAGGAGCGGGGTACTTGCAACAATTTACAAAACATATTATACTCGATTTTGAGTATCTGTTGTCTAAAAGTATGCGTTTACAGGATGTTTCAGATTCGAGCGGAAGGGCTAAGGCTGTAGCCTCGCTATTCCCATTTTTGGATTTGATAGATTCTGAGGTTGAAAGAGAGTCCTATTTCAGGCGTATAGCCGAGTCTTTCGAAACAGGGGCCCAATCGGTATTGAATGATTATAAAGTTTGGCGTAGCGGCGGCGGATACGGCGAAAAAATCACTGAAACGTCTGTAGGGCGTTCTATAAACATGACTGACGAGCTTCGTCTACTCACGGCGGCGGTGGTAAACCGCGATTTGGGACCTTTTTTGTTCGCAAAAATCCGTTCCGCGCTTAGTATAGAGGAGTTTGACGATACTTACGCAAAGGAACTCTATCGGACGCTTGAAGAATGCAGCCGCGCTGACAATATGAATTTTGAAGCCCTGCTAAACGGCATAGAAACCGAGGATCTTAGGCGCTTAGTCGCCGAAAAAGACGTAACGCTGGAGTTCAGTGAAAATCCGGAACGTATAGTCGCCGACGGCATAAGGATCGTACGCGCGGAACGCCTTATGCGGAAACGGAATGAACTTGTCGCCAAAATACGCGCCGCAAAGAACAATGGAATGTCTGTAGAAGATTTAATGCATGAAAAAATGTTCATTGATGCCGAATTCCAAAGCCTAAAGGGGGGTCAATAAATGATAGAAGAAACGCAAATTGCCGCCGCATCCGACGTATGTGAAGAACCCGTTTGTACCATGAACGAAATATCCCGTGAACCAGCCGTTATCGAAATAGACTTAAATCCCGGCGGCGGTGAAAACGAGAACCAGAACGACCCGTCATTGGAAAAACTCATTGAATTCGCAAAGATAAAAAACAACCGTATCACCCATGACGATATGGAAGAATTCCTGCCTGAAGATATTATAAGTAGCGCCGAAAAGATGGAACATATTTTTTCAGTTTTAGAGGCAAAAGGAATAGAACTTGAGCGTGAAGAAAGCGGCGATGAAGAGGAAGTGCTCAAGGCTTTCATAAAAAACGTCGCGGGAGGCGAAAAAAAACATTTACGCCGCTCCGGTGAAAAAGAAACCGCTATTGACGATCCGGTGCGCCTTTATCTCAAAGAAATCGGAAAGGTACACCTTCTTAACGGAGATCAGGAAAAATACCTCTCCAGAAAAATGGAAGAAGGCGGCAACATAATAAAAGACGTGATAAAACGTTCCGGCATGATACTCACGGAATTTTACCGCATAGCGCAAAAAGCCTTCTCAAAAAAAGAAGCAAAAGACCTGCCTGAAAAATCAAAAAAAGAAATAACCGAATTTATGACGGAACGCCGCCGTCTTTCCAACTTTTATAAAGACAGCCTCCGCTCCATAGACACCGACCTGAAAAAATATATCGAAGCAAAACGAAAATCAATATCAAGGGGTGTACGCGGACGCGATATTTTTGAAGATCCGGATATAACAAAACTTAGAACGGAACTTCTCGGCATGATAAAAAATATACAGATTCATCCCGATGAAATAAATGTTTTTTCCGACAAGTTTGTACAGGCCGCCAAAAAAATTAAACGTTTCCGCAAGGAACAGGACAAGGTAGAAAAACGGCTTAATGTAGGCTCCATGAAGGAATTGCGCGCTCTGGGACGCGGCCTTACGATAAAAGAAGAACGCGAGCGGCTTGAAGCGGAATTGGCGCTGACCTCGGATGAAATAAAAGAAAAGATACAACATATTCAGCAGACACAAAAAAAACTTGAACAATTGGAAGATGAATTCGAAGAATGTTGCGACAATATCAGCCTCATGGCCCGTGAGATTAATTACGGACGCAAAATGCTGAAAGACGCGAAAGACAAACTTATAACGTCAAACCTGCGCCTTGTTGTCGCAATCGCGAAAAAATATACAAACCGCGGACTGCATTTCTTTGACCTTGTACAGGAAGGAAACATAGGGCTTATCAAAGCCGTAGAAAAATTTGAATATCAGAAAGGATTTAAATTTTCAACTTACGCCACATGGTGGATACGTCAGGCAATAACACGCTCAATTTCCGACCAGGCGCGGACGATTCGCGTACCGGTACACATGATAGAACAGATAAACCAGGTAAGCAGGGAATCCCGTCAGCTTTTGCAGGCGCTTGGGCGCGAGCCTTCCAATGACGAAATCGCCGAAAAACTTGGCTGGACGGCGGTCCGCGTAAAAACCGTTAAAAGCGTAGCCCGTGAGCCAATATCGCTTGAAACGCCCATAGGAGAGGAGGAAGACTCTTCTTTGGGAGACTTTATCGAAGATAAAGATGTGGAAAATCCGGCGAGTAAAACGGCGTTTACGCTGTTGCAGGAACGGCTTTTCGGCGTACTTTCCACGCTGCCCAAACGCGAACAGGAAGTTCTAAAGATGCGCTTCGGTTTGGACGATGGTTATTCTTTGACGCTTGAAGAAGTCGGCCTTTACTTTCATGTTACACGGGAACGTATCAGGCAGATAGAAGCAAAGGCGCTGCGCAGGCTGCGCCATCCCATACGCAGCAGAAAGCTAAAGGATTTTCTTGACGGAAACTAAAGAATTATCCTAGCGGCGGGTATTTAAGAAGCCTTTGGGCTTTAATTACTGTAAATTTTTTATTTTTTTAAGGAAGTTATGGAGGTTGTATGACTGAAAAAATTTTTGACAAACTGCGTTCGTTGCAGGACGTGCTTGCAAAAAAAATTGAATTGGAACGTGAGATAAATGATATTCCAAAGACGCTTGTCAAACTGGAAGAACTGCTTCTACGGCTTAAAAAAGAGTTTATCGATCTGAGCCTAAAACATGACGCGGCAAAACTAAGGGAAGGCGAATTGAAAAATCTGCTGTTTCAAGCCGAGAGCGCCCGTGAAAAAGCGGAAAAACACATGGATTCCACAAATACGCTGCGCGAATACGAAAATCTCGACAAAGAGATACACGACGCTTCGGAAAAAGAATCGCAGTGCCGCAAAGAAATAAAACAAACGGACCAGGAAATCCGCAGCCTTAACAATGAAATAACGCAGAAAAAAGAGTTAATTGATCAGCAGGAAGAGGAACTGACACAGGCAAACGTCCGTAACGAGTCTGAACTTGCCGAGCGAAAAAAACTTTTGGCCGAACTGGAAGCGTCCGAAAAAGAAATCACAAAAGACATGGATGAAGAACTACTGTTTAAATTTGAGCGCATAGTAAAGAAAAAAGGCGGCAACGGAATCGTAAGCATAAAAAACGGCGTATGTTCAAGCTGCCACATGATTCTTCCAGCGCAATTCGCAAACATGGTTCGCGGCGGAAAGGAAATAGTAGCTTGCCCATACTGCTCGAGCATTTTGTTTTACGAAGAGTCAGATGACAGCGGAGAAGATTATTTTGATAATGATACCGCGGGAAGCCTCTCCGACCTTGAAGATCTGGACGAAGAAGAGTTTGAAGAAGAATTCGAAGATGATGATGAAAAAATGGCGGATTTTAACGAGTAAATTTAAACGATGGACCGCCGCCGCGTTGTTATGGCCACGCCATTAATAGCGAGGAAAGTCCGGACTCCGCAGGGCATGATGCCGGCTAACAGCCGGGGACGCCGGAAATGGCGTTACAGACAGCGCAACAGAAAATATACCGCCATGCGCCTCACGGCGCATGGTAAGGGTGAAATGGCGGGGTAAGAGCCCACCGCGGAATTGGCGACAATTCCGGCACGGCAAACCTCATCAGGAGCAAAGCCAAACAGCGGTTAGCCTGCCCGGGTGTTAACCGCGGGTAGGCTGCAAGGAAACCGCCGGCAACGGCGGTTCAAGACAGATGGCGGCAGCCTTCGGGGCGCGCCTTCCCCAAGAAGGCCGCCCGCGGAAGGTTACAGAATCCGGCTTACGGTTCATCGTTTTTTATTCTGCCTTGGGGTTTAATACCCCGCCGCTTGCGGCGGTTAGAATCAGTGGCACTTACAAAAATTGGTAGTAAACCCCCCATATGATAAATTTCCTTACAGAACGAGCCTCCCCGCCGCTCTTCGAGTGATACCCCGCTGCTTGCGCGGCGGGGAGGCTCATTTAAACGCGGCGCGACGCGCCACCGTGTCAAGATTTTCAAAACAGTAGCGCGTCTTTGGCAGGGATTGCAGAAAAAGCGAGCCGTAACGTTTATGAATCAGGCGGCTGTCGAGTATCACTACGGCGCCGGAATCGGCTGAGCGCCGAATCAGCCTTCCGAAACCCTGACGGAATTTCATCACGGCTTCGGGTACGGACAGGGACATGAAAGCGTTGCCGCCCTGCCTCTCTATGTGTTCAGAACGCGCCTCGTATATAGGGTCGTTGGGAGACTTGAA
>JAIRMY010000007.1 GCA_031258335.1 Spirochaetaceae bacterium
GGACACAGCGTTTTTATCCTCTTTTCCACAATACTATCCATAGTTCCCTCCCACTTCTTAAACTACAAATACTTTATCTTATCCTGTTAATATTTACAAGTTATTCAATTGCAATTCCTTAGCTGAAGCTGCAAAAAAAAAACGGCGGAACTTCACACTTCCACCGGCAGTTCTAACAATATCGTAAAAACGGCAAGATCGCCGTTACGCTACCCCGGCGGTAAGACCCGTGCCGCCGCGTACATAATAGACAATATTTTATCGCCTTTGTGGTTAAAAATCCCAAAAACAGGTAAATTATGGGGCAAGTTTAGGCTAGGGCGGGGAGAGATATATACGCTCACAGCGAATTAATTCAGCCTACAGCTATTTGAGATAAATTCAAAACTTGTTTAACTTGAAATCACGATGGATAGAGAACAGGAAGAGAAGCCGAAACAGCACGTAAGGCTGATTTTTAGCAGAAACTTGAAACGCCTGCGTGAAAAAGCTAAATTTTCCCAGATTGAGTTGGCCATGGAGTCGGGTATAACGCATAACTTCATAAACGACATAGAACACGCAAAGCGGGGCGTTTCGCTGGACACAATAGAAAAACTCAGCCAGGCGTTAAAAGTTTCACCGCATACTTTTTTTATAGAGGACAGTGAGACGCTGGAAAAAGACCTGTCGCCTTACCCTGAACACATAGATTCGCTTATCCGGGCGGTAGAAGATTTTCGAAGCCATTACGAATAGCCTGCGGTTATAGCGCTTCTACTTGTAAAGCGTAATAATAGTAACTGTCAGGTCTGGTTTCTATCCTTTGCAAATAATCCGTCTCCTCTTCCACTCTCAAACGGTCGTCTAAAAAGGTAATATAATTACTTCCGTCTTTACTATACTTATAATACCAAATTATCCTTTTTTGATACGTGAAATGTTTCAGGTTTCTCTTAAACTCGTTTGCCTCAAGCGGACCGTAATCGACCGCCAGGTTATTTCTGCGCAGCGGAATTAAATACTTTAAGTTTTCTTCTTCAAGCGCCTTTATGTTTGCCGCGCTGTAAAAACCTTTATCCGCTATGAACACCGCGTTTTTTATGCCTGTTTCCCAAAATCAAACGATGGATTATATCCGGGCATATTGACGTTCAGGTTTTCTGACCCGCTCATAATATGCGTTGTGTCCATCATGACAAAACCGCCGCCACCGTCCGTTTTATGGGCTCTGATAGGCCCACCTCATCATCGCAAATGTTAATAACTGCTCCGCCCGCTCTTTTCCGAAGACGGAGATTAACGGCGGGATTTCATCTTCCAGCAGTTTTTCAAACAGCGCGTAAACCCCGTAAGTTTTTATATCCACTTTAGGGATATTCTCCGCGTCCTCTCTTAATTTGTTTTTCTCCGACGGGAGAAATCCGCCTTCCCGCGTAATTTTACCGAGGAGCACTCCTGTTTTTTTAACCGTGCGCTTTAGCTCAGGCGAATAGTGATAACTGACCTCATACTTATAGTACCGTAGATGAGCGCGGCGGTTTTTTGTAAACTAGTCCGTGAGGGGGGCGCCATGGCGGTGGTAAAAACGCTTTGCGGCAGGATAATCAGCGTGAGCAGGCGTACAGATGTGCCGGCATACTTTTCGGACTGGTTTTTTAACCGTTTATCGGAAGGCTATGTCGAAGTTGTCAATCCGTTTAACCCGCGTCAAATACGGCATATTTCATTGCTACCGGATGATGTCGAGGGTTTTGTGTTTTGGACCAAGGATCCCGCGCCCATGCTGGACAGATTGCGCTTATTGGACGATTACCGTTATTATTTCTTGTTCACACTTAACCCTTACGGCAATGACATAGAGGCTAATCTGCCGCCAAAACAAACGCTCATCAATACATTTCAGACTCTTTCCAATGCCGCCGGGAGGGATCGCGTGATTTGGCGTTATGACCCGTTGCTGTTGAGCGATACGATAGATACCGGTTTTCACATGAAAAATTTTGAAAAAATGACGGAACAGTTAAGCGCTTACACCCGCAAAGTCATATTCAGCTTTGTTGACCATTATAAAAAGACAAAAAGTACGATGGAAGCGCTTAGTATAAGGTCTCCACAAACGGAGGAAAAACTTATACTCGCCGAAAACTTTTCGCGGATAGCGCAAGGCGCGGGACTTGCGCTGGAAAGCTGCGCCGAGGACATAGATCTATCGCCGTATAGTATAGCGCGCGCTTCCTGCATAGATGCCACGCTCTTGGGCAGGCTGGGCGGGAAACAGATTGCGTACAGCAAAGACAAATGGCAGCGTGAATTTTGCCGCTGCTCGAGCAGCGTAGACATAGGGGCATACAGGAGCTGCCGCACAGGGTGCGTCTACTGCTATGCGAGATAACCCCCTCCCCCCAAGACATTTACTGCGGCAAGGCAGGGTTGTCAGTTACAGGAAGGCCTTCGTAATGGTTCATCTCTATCTGTATTTCTATGTGGGCCTCGTCATCGGAACTGCCTGAACCAAGGGGGAAGAAGAACACCTGCTCGCCGTACTCAAGGGGCACGGTTTGCAGCATGGTTCTGCATTGAAGCCCGCCTTCGGTCGTTTCGGTGAAGATTTGCCCCTGAGCCACGAGTACGCCCTGCCTGTTGCGGCGCGGATACGGGGTAAATTGCACGTAGACCGCCACATTTTCGCCTACGATTTTTAATCCGACGGGACGTCCGGGGGCGGTAACCCTGTATGTGTCCGAATTCCATGCCTCTACACCGCCTTTTTCAAGGACGCGGGTAACCATGTGCAGTTCTATGGGGCGGGCGGGCATAGGGGCGGCGGCATCGTTTCCCGGACGCGGTGGACGCGGGTGAGGGGGACGTCCAGCCTGCGCACTCAACGGGATCTTCACGCAAAAAAACAGCAACACGGCGGAAATAGCGTAATTCCGTCTATACCGGCACATCAATTCTTAGGTTCCCTGCCGGAATCAGCGGCGTTTTTTATGAATGCCGGTTCGCCGTAACGGTTGAATTTCTTGCGTTCCGGCAGTTTTATGATAACGATATTTGAAGTGTCGTCTGTTTCTAGGTAGCGCAGTATGGTGTCCATATTGGGGATTGGCGTAATATCGGGAATATCAATATCATAGTCACTGGAAACGGCTATACCTTCAAAATTTTCCGCGGCGGCGCTTAAAGCCGACTGTCCGTCTGATGAACTACCGTCTCCGGGTGTCAACAGCGTTGTTACAAAGATAATAATCACGGCGGCGGCGGCTCCCGCCATGGCGGCAAGCACGGTGGATGGTATACGCGGGAAAAAGAACGCCGGCTGACACCGTGTACGCGGAACCGCGGCGCGCGAATTGATTCTTTCCCAAACACGGGTACGCACAGCTTCCATAGAGGCGGCGCAACTTGCGCCCTCTTCCGCGCCTTTAAGGAATACGGAAGCCTTTTTGTAAGATTCAAGTGTTTCCCTGCATTTGGAACAGATTTCTATGTGCTGTTCCATTCGTTCCTTCCATGGGGATGGAAGCTCATCATCAAAATAAACTGAAAGAAATTGTTTGTCCGGGCACATTTTATCCACCCTCTTTCGTTAAAATCGCGCTTAACCGTTCTCTTGCGCGAAAGACTCTCACTTTTACATTACCCTCACTGATATCGAGTATTTTACCAATATCTTTGTAGTTAAGTTCGGCGTATTCTTTAAGAATCAAAACGGTTCGGAGGTTAGGAGGCAATTCCAACAAGGCCTGCCGCACATCCAGCCGGGATTCTTTTTTTATAAGAATATCTTCGCCGCTTTCATCAAGACGCCGCTCTTCACGAAAAGCCTTCTGGTAAATCTTGCGTTCCCTGTCCTTGCGTTTAGCATAGTTCAGCGACGCGTTTTTAACCACCCGTATCAGCCAATACTTCGCATCATCAACGGATGGAAAAACCATATCTTTTTCGTATAGCTTAAAAAAAGCATCTTGACAAAGGTCTTCCGCAGCCTCCTCATTGGCGGCTATACGGAATGCAACCCTGAAAAGGACGGGAAATACCGTATCGTACAGTTTGCGGAATTCCGCTCCGGTTATCTCACCATCCATTTTCATAGTTAAAACCAACATAACATAAAAGCGTTACAAAATAAACCGCTAGCCGCCGCAAGGCTCAAGCCGCGTAGCGGCTTGCCGCTGTCCGGTGTGCCGGTGGCACAACCCACACGCGGTCCACGCAAAACCCGACCACGCGCTTTAGTTATTGAAACCGGCTTGCCTGACTGTATATAATCGTTTCATGCAGGACAAGACAAAATCACCGGAATTGATACGGGCATTGCCGCACATAAGGGCGCTGC
>JAIRMY010000008.1 GCA_031258335.1 Spirochaetaceae bacterium
CGCCCCATTCACCGCTGTAGGCGGCAAGCCCTGAGTTTTTTACATTTTGCCCGTGTCCGCCGCAGCCGTAAATAAATACCACAGGAAATTCCAGCCCCTTACTCTTATGTATGGTCATAATTTTAACGCCCTGCTTCCGTTCAAGCGGTAGATCAAAATCATCCAGCTTTTCTTTTTTTAGCGCAATCGCGTCAAGATGATCAATAAATCCGGAAAGCGTTTTTCCGTGAGCGTCGCTGATACGGGCTAATTCAAACAGGTAATCGTATATCTCGCCGTAACCTTGAGATTCCCGCGACCAAAGCGTATCGTAACGATACCCGCAGTCATACCACAGTCTTGTAACAAGTTCCGCCGAAGTTAAATTTTGTTCATGTATGCCGCGCAGCAGTTCATTGTAAATGTTCCGCGCCCTCGCGTACGAGGGGCATTCTTCCGAGGGCAGTTGATCTTCGATGGCGGGGTCAAACGGCGTACCGGTAAACTTGAGCATACAAAGGGTAAAGGTTGAATCGCTCAGGCGGGTAAACGGGGACCGTAAAACGGCGGCATAGGCGCTTTTGTCCTTTGGGTAAACCAAGAGGCGCAGAAAGTTGTAAATATCGTTAGTCGGCGCGTCGATAAAAAGCCCCGCACAATTCTCCGAATTGTGCGGTACGCCAAAGGCCCGCAGTTGATTTTCAAGGTTATGCTGATGCGTTACACTGCGTTCCAGCACGGCAAAATCGCGGTAAGTACAGGCGCGGCTCTTGCCATCCTTGTCATGTATCTCGTAAGCGCCGTCTACCATGCGCCTGATCTCTTCCGCGACAAAAGCCGCCTCTATATCCTCGGCGCTTAAATCAGCAGCCTCGGCAAGCGCATTCTTGTCCAGCAGACATATACGCATCTTTTCCGTCCGTTCCGAATCGTTCACGCCGGATTCACCAGATTCATCGGATTCATCCTTGGCGCCGCAATAAGCCAACGGCTCATATTCCGCTTCGTAGTCCGGCGACTGTTCATCTTTGGGAAGAAAAACCCTGCTGAATACAGCGTTAAACGCTTGTATTAAACGCTCGCCTGAACGGTAATTTGTTTTTAACCGTATATTTTTTTTGATGTCGTTTCCCAGTTTCTTGAACACGGACACATCCGCCCCACGAAACCGGTATATAGACTGTTTTTGATCGCCCACAAAGAATATGCCGCAGCCGCCTATCAACATCAGTAGTTCACGCTGCAAATCATTGTTGTCCTGAAATTCATCTATCATTATCGCCTTTATTTTTTCGGTGTAAATGTTTCGTATATCCGGTTCATTTTTTAGTATGGTTAGCGCAAGTTCGGCTGCATCGTTAAAGGTGAGCATTCCGGCGATGCGTTTTTTATTGTTAAAGTCAGTTTGAAATTTATCAAGCAGTGAAAAAATATGGCTCGCCGCGTCAAAATTCAGTATCATCGCCGCTATATTAACTATTTGCGGATAAATCCTGTCCTTAAAATCGTCATGGGCTTCGCGTATGACGGCCATACCGCCGGCGTTTCCCGTTTTACGCAGACAGTTAATTTTAGAAAGCGTTTCGATAAAGGCGGACAATGAGGCGCGTAACAGGACTTTTTTTTCAGGGGAAGCGGCGGGAGCGGCTTTTTCAAGAAGCGGTTCCGCCTCCGGAGCGTCAACGCTTAACCCGTTGAACACAGCGTAAAAACTTTCATAAGTTTTTGTTGTTTTTTTTTCAACGCCGGGCAGCGCGTTTTGTATGACGGCGGCGGCGCCGACGGCCTCCGCCGCGTACCGCCGCCATTTATCAGCCAATTCATCCCGTTGTTTTTCTATATACTGATCAAAAGGCAGCGGGTTTGTAATAGAACCGTACTCTATTACAATTTCCGCAAAAAGATTTCGGGCTATATCGCGTATCCTGTTATCGCTTATCAGCGCCTGTATCCCCGGTTCCGCCCTGTTGTCCAAAACAAAAGAAAGCGCCGCCTCATTTGCCGCGTCAAGAACGCCGGATTCATCTGTAACAAAATCATTTTTTATACCGTAGCGCGTACAGCCAAGCACGCAAATTTCTGCGCAAAAAGAATCGAGAGTGCTTATCCTTGCCTTATGAAAATCCTGTACGGCGGCGCTGGAGGCCGGGTCTTTTTCGGCGGAGAGAATCCTGTATATGCGGCTGTACATTTCGTTTGCCGCCTTGTTTGTAAAGGTAAGCGTTAGAATCTCGTCAACCTTTAGCCCTTTTTCGATTACAAGGTACGCGAAACGCGAAACTAGAACCTTTGTCTTGCCGGAACCGGCGCCGGCGCTCACCACAACATTTGAAAGCGTTTTTACCGCCTCACGCTGTTCGTCATTCAATCCGCTGAGTATTTCTTCAAGCATTATTTGCCCCCATATCAAAGCATTCAGGCGGAATTTTCATCCGGCTGAGAATGTAGTACGGCATATTTTTTTGTAAATACATTCCACGCAGATGTCAAACGGCGTGTCTGTTTTTCTAAAATCAAGCGCAGAAATTCTTTTTACGTAATCGTCCATCTGTATCTCAAGCGCTTCAATCGCGCATTGATACATATCCCTGGTTGTTTTTTTTCCGTCTATGATCGCCCTGGCCTCGTGGTTTATGACGCTCAAAAAAAACGCCTCTTCAACGGGAATACCGCTCGTTTCTTCGTAAAGTTTTATATACACGGGCATCTGGAAATTTTTTAGCCGGACTCCGGCATCCGGGAGGCATTCTTTTTTTCCAGGTACGCCGCCCGTCTTGTAATCAACGATGCAGGGTCCGCCTTCGGGGGAAACCTGCACCCTGTCCAGCCTGCCGCACAGCGTATAATCCACGTATTCAACTTTTTTTTCCTGCTCCAGTTCAGAGACGGAGTATTGATCAAAGAGTCCGGCTTCAACGCTTAACAATCTGGTTATCTGCCGCTGTATGCCGTTTTGCATCGCGCCCATGAGCGGGACGCAGAGCGGCCCTCTAAATGCCCTGTTCTCCGTAACAGCCTGTTCCGTGTACAGTTTAACCCATTCCGTGTACTTTTTGATATGCGCCGCAAAAAAAGCCCCGTCCTCGTTTTTTATCCGTTCAAAAAGGTTGTACAAAATATCATGGAACAACAGCCCCTTGGAACGGTCGTCAAGCAGGCGGGCCTCAAGGGATTCCTCTTCGATTTCAAAAATATTTTCAAAAAGCCAAAAAACGGGACACTTAAAAAACTCCTGTAAATCTGTGGCGGAAACGCGGAGTTTACCGCCCTCACGTTTTTTTTCGTCAATTACCGAATGTAAAACGGCGTAAACATTTTTCCGGGCGGCGCTGAACGGAGACTTTATCAGGGCAAACAAAGGCGCGGCAGGCGCCTTTTTCCACGATTCAAAACCGTTTTTTTGAGATCCAAAAAGGCGCGTAGGGAACGGACTGCCGTCATCCGCCCACCATGATTTTTCCGCAAGGTAGTAATCGCCGGGCATACTTTCCTCTGTGTTTACCACAACAAGATTATCGTTAAAAAAACTGTGCGGTATAGACCAGCCTGAAAACGCGAGCGCTGAGGCGCTGAACCAGACAAAATCTGCCGAGTTATAGGCGCGGAAAACCGCCCCGGACGCGTTGTAATCATCTTCGGCAATACCAAATTTTTTCCGTTTGTCCGGGCGCAGGAATTTCAGGCTGCGGTATACTACAGAGGCGTCTTTTTGGCTTGCGTTCAGCACAAAATGCGCGGCAAAAGGGGCCGCCGCTGCTACGCGGTATTGAAATACATTTACGCCGCCGTCTTCCCGTTCCGGCACGTACTGTTTTTCGTTCAATAGATCTATGAAAAAAGAAAGTACGCCTGAGATTGTTACATCGGGAATCGTTTCCTGTATTTGTATCAACGATGATAATTCTTCGATACAACGAGCGATGACGTCATAAGTTTCGTTTGAACAGGCGTTTTCCAAAAATAAACTTGATCCCTCAGGTTTATCCCATTCCCCGCGAAAAGCAAAGTAATACTTCCGTAAATCTTGAAAACTCTTTGCTGCGCGGGCAAGATTGTACAGTTTATGCTTTATATCTTTGTAATACGGATACAGATCGGATTTTTCCGCGGCAAACGCTTCTTCCCAGACATCTTTTAGCTTGCCGTTTTCGCGGTAGCCTGAAACACAGTTATTCTCTATTCCAAAACGTATCAACGCTTCATTCTTTTCCGGGCTGCGCCAGGGGAGGTGATTGTTAAGAAGCAGAGCCTTCAGCGCCTGAAACGAAAAGTTATTGTCAACGCATTCTTTTGCAAGTGAAAAAAAACAGCCAGCGCCATAGCGCGCCAGCGGTTTGCCCGAGCGTAGATGCATCGGCACATCGTACAGCGCGGCTTCGCGTTTTAGGTAGGGTTCAAGCGTCTCAAACGCGGGAACGCTTATAGCCATATCTTCGTAGGGTATTTTTTCCTGTTCGTACAGGCGGCGTATTTCCAGAATCACCGCCCGAATTTCCGCGCGGCTTGAATCGAATCTGTAAAGCGGTTTTACAGTTGTATTTTTATCTATCTCGATTACGCGAATGTTAGGGGAGTCGAGTAATTTTTCATAGTCCCTAAAATCTTCTATCAGTTCAGGGTAAAAAATAAAGTATTGATTTTCCGTTTCCCTAAACGGCGGGCGTTCCCATGCGCTTTCAAAAAGATTATGCGTTGTAAGAAATTGTTTGTATTCATGCTCCAGGGTGAGAAAATCACGATCTTCGCCGTCAAGCGGGGCGTTTTGCGCCTGTTGAATGTATTCACTCCTCAGCATCAACAGCGGGAGTACGCGGGCTATGTTCCGAGCAAAAATCGTCCCTTCCGCAGCATACTTTTTGGGTATCAGTGTTGAAAATAATTCTTTCTCCGTGTTGCGCTCGGCGAGGTTTACAGCGAAAATGCCGCGGTGAATGGCGTTTGTCGGCCTCAGCCCCGGAATTTCAGCGCGTATGTAGCGTTCTTTGAAGCGGTCCCACGCGAGAAAACGGTTCATCGCAAGAGTTTTTACGTCAAAAAGGGCTAAAACCTTACGCGCCCAAAAAAACGCCGCCGTTTGTGAGGGAAAAACAAAGCGGGCATGGTCATTGCCCCGAAAATGCTCCTCTAAAACTTGAAGTATAGTATCCATTACCAGTTACCCACGCGAATTTGACTATACCGTGAAAACCCTCCCGTGCCTATGCCTCAAATACGGGCAGCGCAGGAGACTGGAGCGGGCTGGCTGCTGTGGTATCCGTTCCGCCTTGCAGAACAAATCATAGCACTATAAGATGTAACAAAAGCGGCCGTTTATGGATACAGAAAGGATAAAACTTGTTGTTATGCTCGGGAATCCGGGTAAGATGTACGTGGAAAACCGTCATAATGCGGGACGCCTTCTTTCGGGCAGCCTGCCTCTCGCGTTGCAATGGCAGAGTAAATTCAAGGGACTGTACGCCGCGTCAAGCCTGCCGCCGGAAAAGATACATTTCCTCCTGCCGGAAACGTATATGAACCTTTCAGGCGAGTCGGTAACGGCGGCGGCGGCTTACTATAAGATTCTTCCCGGCGAAATTCTTGTCGTTCACGATGAACTTGAACTGCCGCTCGGCGATGCGGCATTCAAACAAGGCGGCGGGCTTGGCGGGCACAACGGGCTGCGTTCAATAAAAACCTGTCTTGGCACAGCCGATTTTTGGCGGCTCCGTATAGGCATAGGAAGGCCGGGCGGCAAAAAAGACCCAAACTCCGATATTTCAGGCTGGGTGCTGTCCGACTTTACCGCCGAGGAATCCGACATTTTGCGTCAGGTCATGGAGGCTTGCGCCGGCGCGCTGTTTCAAGCGCTGCTCCACGGACCCCATTCGCTTCTTCCCCGGTGGAACAGGATGCACATCTGCCCGCCTCGCACCGTCCGGCTAACAGCCGCGTATGCCGAGCGCCTTTATCGGACTGAACGCGATGCGTAAACCCGCTGGCGGGCGCCCTTATCGTGTTTAAAGCAGAAGCCGAAATAAGCTGCCGGGACGCTAGCGCGGAGCACAAGCCGCTTGCGGCTTGCCGTTGTGCGGTTGCGCCGGCGGCGCAACCCACACGCGGGTACCCGTCGGCAGGCAGGCGCTCATTGCTCCGTTCAGGCTCCGCGTTATCGCTGTTGACGCTAGTATCCAGAGTGCTGGGATTGGTCCGCGAGATGACAAAGGCCGCCCTGCTCGGCACGAGCGCCCTTTCCGACGCCTTTTCCGTGGCGTTCCTGATACCCAATCTGTTTCGACGCCTGTTTGCCGAAGGCTCAATCTCGGCGGCATTCATCCCTACATTCACCGGCTGTCTTTTGGAAAACGACGCGCAAAAAACCCGTGAGTTTCTGTCGTGCTTTTTTACGCTTCTTTCGTTTGTTGTTAGCGCCGCCGTCGCGCTGGGCATCCTTGCCGCGCCGGTAATCGTGCCTATATTCGGCAGAAGCGAATTCGACGAGACGGTTTTTTTAACCCGTATGATGTTTCCGTTCCTCGCCTTCATCTCGATAGCGGCTCTATTTCAGGGTATACTGAACAGCGTCCATATATTTGCCCCCTCCGGCTTCGCGCCCGTGATACTCAACGTTGTTACGATAGCGTGCGCGTGGCTACTCCACCCTTACACAAAGAATCCGGCGCGGGCTATAGCGCTGGGAATACTGATAGGCGGATTTCTGGAGGCGGCGGTGCAGGCGCCTTTCGTGTTCAAACGGGGCTTCCGTTTTTCTTTCACGAGGCTGAAGACCGCGCTCGGCAATCCCGAAACGAGGGCTGTCCTCCGTTTGATAGCGCCAACCATAATCGGGATGGCGGCCTACCAGCTCAACGACATAGTGTCAACCGCGCTGGCCCGCAGGGCGGGAACGGGTATCGTTTCCAGTTTGCAGTATTCACTTCGTTTGCAGGAATTGATGCTAGGCGTGTTCGCCGTTTCCATAGGAACGGTGCTGCTGCCCGGACTTTCGGCGTACGCGAAGGGCGCAAAATGGGATGAGTACAACAAGAGCCTCTCCCATGCGCTAGACATCATAGCCCTGATTACCGTACCTGTAACTTTCTTTTCGCTTGCCGAAGGCGAGGCTGTGGTGAGGCTCTTGTTTCAAAGCCTTAGCTTCAACGACGAGTCGGTCAGGCTTACCCTCGACGCCTTCCGGTTTCACATTGCGGGTCTTTACTTTATCGCTCTCAACCGGATCATAGCCCCCGCGTTCTACGCTCAGAACGATGCCGCCTCGCCCACAATAGCCGGAGTTTTTTCATTTGCGGTAAACATAGCCCTCGCCGCCGTACTCTCAGGTCCCATGAAGGGAGGAGGGATAGCGCTGGCCATGTCGCTGTCAGCCTTGGCTAACACCGCAGCGCTGCTTGTGCTCTTCAACAAAAAGAAGCACAACGATATAAAAAGGATTTTGACAGCCGCCCTCCTGTATCTAGCCAAAATAACCGCGTTTTCCGCGGCGGCGGCGCTCCCCGTCCTCTTGTTCAACAAACATCTATTCGGATTTTTTCAGGCTATAAACGGAACAAATAGGTTTATCGCGTACGCGCTTCCGGCGTTTATAGCGCTGCTGTTGTTTGGCGGCTCAGGACTCTTGCTCCTCATCATCACGAAGGACAAAAACATCAAGGCTCTTGCAGAAATGTTAAAGCGGGGAATGAGGGGGCGTCATGGTTTAAAATTGACACATGATGAGTAGTTATGTGCCATAATTTTTGGATTTTTTTAAAGAAACACTGTCAATAACTAGCGATTACTTCACCCCCTAAGGGCTCTAATTCACAGGCGAAAAGATCACCCCTTTGGATAAAACGTAAAAAAGGGGAAAAAAGACGGAGCGTGTCTCATGTGGTCT
>JAIRMY010000204.1 GCA_031258335.1 Spirochaetaceae bacterium
CCGGCCTTTTTTTTCAGGGCCGGGAATGAAGGCGCTTTTGTCATGCACGCGGCGTATATCAAAAAGTATTCTCCGGCATCAATCACGGCGGCAAGGACGCGCAAGTTTTCTTTGGCGGCAAGCGGTACTATGCCATAGCTCACGGTGTTGCAGTTCGTCTGCGTAAAAATTATAGTGCTATCTCCAATGAAATAATCGTAACGGTACACGTTGCCGCCAAAGCTTAAGTCTTCCTGCATCGCGTAAAGCGTAAAATTTTCCGGCAATTCACCGGCGGAAAAGACCGGATCTGGCAGGGGAGTTTTTTGACGCGGGCCGCTTATCACAGATGACTTTTCGTAAAAGGTCCGCATAGCGTCGCGGCTCCGTGAATAGTACTGTATTCCTTCCAGTGTGCTTATCGATACGAGCACGTTCAGCGCCGCGGTTTTTAGGGACTCGCTCCACGGCGCATCGTTAAACGGCGCGGGTTTTTTACACAGGTAGAGACTTTCGACAAGCATTAACGGCGTAAGAGAGGCGCTGTTTTCCTCGAATATTGCGCGAAGTTCGGCGTTTGCGGGGGTGAGTTCAGGCTTCGCGTTTTTAAACTGGATGCCGCTTAACAGTTCGCCGCGGAGGAGTTTTTCCTCTATGTCTTTGCCGACCAAAGCGCCGCCGGGCTGCGCGTATACGCGGGGGACGGCAATGAACAATGAGCAATGAGCAATGAGCAATGAGGCTGCCAGTAGGCGGCGGCGAGTCTCACGGAGGGCTGAGTTTTTCGAATTTTTCATTGTTGATTTTCAAGGCGGGATATGCCGTGCGCGGCAAGCAGGGCGTAAAAACGTTTTTCGCCCCAGAACGGAACAACGAGGATGCCGCCTTCGGCCCGCATCGCCACACCGCTAAGTTCCGGGTCGGCAAGGATTTCCGAGGAAACTTCCCGGCTTTCAGGCGTGTCAAACGGCAGTTGATAGACAATAGCGTCTATCTCCTGTTTACCGAGAAAATCAGCGCGTTCCACCACAGTTTTGAACAACGTTTTCCAATGCGGCGCGGGATCCGGATCTATCAGTTTATAAAATTTGCCTACACGTTCCTCAATTTGAGTCTTGCTCTCACAGCCGGAAATAAATGTTGACGGGTTTATCCGCCACCTGTCCTCCCCCAGTTTTTCGCCTATGCGGTCAAGAAAAATTGTGCGTTCAAGCGATTTTCCGCGCACGGTAACGAGGTACAGTTCATTGTCCGCTATCGCCTCGTACCCGCCTTTTTTTTCCTCCGGTAGCTTTTTACTGAGTCCCATGCACCAGAGCCCGAATTCGGTAATTTTTACAGTTTTAAGGCTGTCAAAAATCGAGGCGGGGGACATTTTACCTTTATTTCCGCAGATAAGGGGAGGCTCAGCCTGAGTTATTTCCAGTATTCCAAGAGCGGCGAAAAGGTAAAAGTATCCCAGCAAAAGCGGCTTCTCCAGAAAATCAAAACGCAGCGTGCCGGCGGGATGAAAAGACTCCCAGTATTCCCGTTCCCATTTCCGCCCGAAAACATGGATTGTATACGCCCTTATTTTTAAATATGAAATTTCATTGCTTGTAAAAAAAGAAAGCCGCGCTCCTCCATACTTTTCCCGCTTTACCAGGGCACAGGCGTCAAATTCACATCCATCTTCCGCTATGGCAAGAACAGAATCCCTAAACACCCGGCGCAAATAAAAAATATCATCATAGCTTTTATTTTCATACATACTGCTCTTGCTCAAATGACTAAAAAACATATTGTATTCAAACGTATCCGCGAGCCAGGTTGCGCCCTTGATTTTTCCCGCTGCCGTCAAACCAAAGAATACTTTTACAAACGAGCGCAAAAATTCAGCCGGATTTTCCGGCCTTGCAAAATGGCTGAAGCCCGTCATAAAAAGCATAAAGCGACCCAACATATCCGCCGCCGCCGGAGAGTATGGGGACACAGCCTTTTCGGTTTCAAACGGAAAAGGCGGAAAACCGGAAGCCTTGTACAGCCTGTTAAGCGTTTTTTTCGCAAAAGGCCGGTACAAAGTTTTTTCCGCCTGATTTTCAGACAAAACTTCGTTTAGCGCATCGCAGAAAAGAGGCAGCGATTCGATAATTTCCGCGCCGTTGTTATACACTGACGCGCCTTTGGATTCTTCGCAGAGGCAATTTTTGAGTAATGTTTCGGGCGGCGGCATAAATTGCGGCAGCAGCGCGGCGCGGTAAAGCTGCGGTATGCCTATAGAAAAAGAACCATCGCCGCTGACCATCGTAAGAAAATTCAGTTTATACACGGGGTCCAAAGACGACCTGTTCCAATTTTCTTTGAACTTTATCTTTACGTTTAAAATCTTTTCCAACGC
The DNA here is from genome assembly GCA_031258335.1 of Spirochaetaceae bacterium. Lineage (GTDB taxonomy): Bacteria > Spirochaetota > Spirochaetia > Treponematales > Breznakiellaceae > JAIRMY01. The sequence continues at coordinate 2,357 of JAIRMY010000204.1, forward strand.
GCCGCCGTCAACGTACTCGTCAAATACTACGGCGTAAAGTATTTTTTGTCCGTCCGGCGGTATGGCGGAAAACCATTTGTTAAACGAACCGTCGCTGATAAATAAAAAATCATTTACCGCGTTATCCATTTTTCCGTCTTTATTTTTTCCGCTCATACTTCTGTCAAAAAAATCAGAATACATTTCATTGGCGCTGCCCAGCGACAAACGATCGCCGTCAAAAAACCGCCGGATGGATTCCTCCGCATCTTTTAGCTCTTTGCCTTTAAGCGGGGTTTTCCGTGTTTCTATCTTTTCCGGTATGGTAATCACCATTCACCCCCCACAAGGTACGCGATGTCTTCCTGTGAAAGAGACTTGAGCGAACCGGTATCGTCGGATAACAGGGAGGCGGCAAGGTCGGTCTTGCGTTTTTGCAGTTCCAGTATACGTTCCTCTATCGTATCGCGGGCTATGAGGCGGTAGCAGAACACCGGATTCTCCTGCCCTATCCTGTGGGCGCGGTCTATAGCCTGCATCTCCGCCGCCGCGTTCCACCACGGGTCCATGATGAAGATGTAGTCCGCCGCTGTCAGATTGATCCCTGCCCCTCCGGTTTTCAGCGTCATAATGAAGGCTTTTACGTCAGGATTCGTCTGAAAACGGTTTACAAGCGTCTGCCTGTCGCTTGTGGAACCTGTCATCGTGATGTTTCCTATGCCCCGCTCCGTCAAATCGCCGCTTACATTCTCGACATTCGCCAAAAAGTTTGTAAAAATCAGGCATTTATGGCCGTTTTCGGCGAGTTCCGCCACGACATCAGCCAAATAGCGCCGTTTTTCCGAGATTCCCGCGTAATCACCGCTGGCTTCCGGCGCGGAAGCCAGCCGGCGCAGTTCAGAAAGCGCCTTGAAGATGAAAAAAGCCTGCTTGTTGTACTCCCCGCTTGCCACTATCCCTTCTATGAGCCGTTTGTACTCAAGCCTCCGCCTATGGTATATGGCAAGATGTTCAGCGGGAAGCTCTATTATCGCCGTTTCCTCAGTCTTGGGCGGCAGATCGCGGAGCACGTCGCGCTTCAGGCGGCGCAACATGAACGGGTAGATGCGGGCCTTGAGGTCGTGCAGAGCATCCTCGTCATTTCCCTCCTGAATCGGGTGGAGGTAGCGGGATAGAAACTGTTTCTGCGAACCGAAAAACGCCGGGTTGAGGAAGCGGAACAGGCTGTACAGGTCCGAGAGGTTGTTTTCTATGGGAGTGCCGCTCATCGCTAGGCGGTGTTTCGCCTTCAGCCCTATGACGGCGGCGGCGGTCTGGCTTGCGAGATTCTTGATGTTCTGCGATTCATCCAGAATGATGTACATGAATTCTATA
>JAIRMY010000099.1 GCA_031258335.1 Spirochaetaceae bacterium
TTACTAAATTATAAAAGCCGTACTGCGCATAACAAGACTGCCTACACCCGTAGGCTAAAGCGCTTGTGCCCCGCCCCGCTATCGCCGGGGCTGTCGGGCGCGGCTAACGCGCAACCACCGCCATTGCCGATGTCCACCATGCCGCCATTGCCCCCCGCGCCGCCGCCGTCCGCCACGATGAGGTAGTCGGCTAATACGTCTTGCTTTGCGCCATCAATGGATACCAACGCGCCTGATTCCTCGAATCTATGCGCCTCGTAGTCATGGGGAACGGTAACCAAGTAGCCATAATTATCGCCCACGGTTCCCGGGTAGATAGTCCCAAGGTTTGCGCCAAACCATGAAAGCTCCACGTTAAGAGGGTCATGGTATCGATCTGTAAGGGTAATGCTTATCGTTAAGTCCCCCACCGGCATTGTGAACTCCCCTTCATCGTCATTACCGGAAGAATGTTGATTGACCTGTAGCGTTAAAATGTACTATGATGAGGCTTGTACAAATGAACAGGCTTATCAGGCCCGATGATTGAATCAGGCCGCCCCACACCGGGTAAAATCACAAATAAGCCTGTTACACAGAATTAGGGAGATAAACATGGATGTTAAGGCGTTGTTTAGCGGCGTTGTTTCAAAGTTAAAGGCCGGGGAATCTCAAAAAACCGGTTATTTCAAAGAAGAACCCGGTATATACGGGTTCTTGAATTTTTGCCGCGCAAATATGCTGCTGATAGCGGCGATAACTTTTGCGATATTTTGTACCTATGGAATAAAACTTTGGTTTTACAGCATAGGCATAGACACGGAACTTGCTATGGCGGGGTATGGGGCAGGCGGCGGCCCCGCTACCGGAGCCACGATGGGACGCTGGGGCGGGCATATACCCAGTTTGCCGGGACTGCTTCAGAGCCTGATTGGGCTAAAAGAAATGAATCCCTGGCTGGGTTTCTTTTTGGGATTCTGCCTGTTCTGGCTTGTCGCTATAGAGTGGTGTTATTTCATAAACATATTTTCAAACAAAGCCGGGGTTAATAACAGCCTTATCCCGTTTGCCGTGGTATTTACCACCATGCAGGTTTGGATAGAGATGTTCTATTTTCCGGGCTGGGGAACGCAGTATATGCTTTTCCTGTGCCCGATAATCACCTATCTGCTTTACAAGGGTTTTCTTGACCGCGAGTATATCAAGCTAGGCATCGGTTTCATCATATTGGTGCGGCTCGTTTCCTCATATCAAAGTATGCTGCTGCTGTTTGCTTTCGCGGTTTTCATTGCCTTTATACTGATACAGGAAAATTCGGATTATGATAACAAGTTTTACGGTTTTCTTTGTCTTAAACTTTTTATATGCCTGCTTGCCGCGCTGGCCATTTACCTCTTGGGAAACATAATAGTGTTAAAAATTTATAACACACAGCAGAACGGCTATATAGACCGCATGATAAGGTGGGGCAAAGATCCGGCGATGTCGAATCTTAGCGCCATAAAAAGTTATTTTTCTAACCTTATGCTTGGCAGGTCCCGAATAAGCAGTTTTAACTATTTGTTGCCCGTCGTTGTGCTATTCCTTATTCAGGCGGTGTACGTTGCCGTTAAGCATATCAAACCGGGAAGGCGGGTGCTGTATATTCTCGCGGCTCTGGGCGTTCCGCTGACATTCTGTGTGCTTCCCATAGCGGGAGCGTATTCCCCGCCGCTCCGTTCGCAGTATGCGCTTCCTTTCGCGTTGGGTTTTATGCTGTACTACCTTGTAATTCATTACAAAAAGTTTTTTTCCTGGGTCGTGTTTGCCGCGGCGGTCATAATAGCCATGTTTCAGTCGCAGATTGGTTCACAGATGTACTACTCCGATTATATGCGCTATCAGGAAGACGTAAGGCTTGCCGGAGATTTTGCAAGAAGGCTTGACCTCATTGAAGACCCTGGGAACACTATACCGGTTGTTTTTGTCGGGAAAATACGCGCCGGAAATAAATTTAAAAGAAATTACATCGAGGGTGAAATTGTCGGGCGTTCATTCTGGGGTTTACAGGGAGCGTGGACAAGTTCGCCTATTGACGGCTTAAGTTTTATGCGGACTATAGGGCTTAACTATCCGTGGCCTAACGAGGTGCATCTCAACAAGGCTTTGCAGACGGCGGCGTATATGCCCTCTTATCCCGCGGAAGGCTGTGTAGTCCGTCTGGACGACGTTATTGTATTCAAACTTTCAGACGATTTGTACGGCTGGTAAAAAAACCATGTTGGTACTCGGCATAGAATCTTCATGCGATGAATGCGCCGCTGCTCTGGTCGAAGACGGTGGGAATATACTTTCAAATGTCGTGGCAACGCAGATACCGTTTCACCGTGAATTTAGAGGCGTTGTCCCTGAAATCGCAAGCCGTAAGCATACGGAATGGATATACGGCGTTGTTGCCGAGGCTTTTGAGCGGGCGGGAAAAACCGTAAACGATGCGGATGGAGTCGCGGCTACGGCCCGGCCCGGGCTCGTGGGTTCGCTGTTAGTCGGACTCACATTTGCGAAAGCCTTCGCATGGGCGAGAAGGCTGCCGTTTATCGCCTGCGATCATATGTTCGCCCACCTGTACGCGGCGCGTATGTGTGAAAATCCCCCGCCCTACCCCTACCTTGGGCTCTTGGTTTCGGGTGGGCATACAATAATCTGCCGCGTCTATGACTTTGATACGATAGAAGTTTTAGGCGCGACAATAGATGACGCCGTGGGTGAAGCGTTTGACAAGGTTGCTAAACATTACAACTTTGGTTATCCCGGCGGCGTATACATAGACGAAGCGGCGCGGACGGGGGACGCGGATGCATTCGCGTTTCCCATGCCGAATCTGTACAAAGGCGATAACCGGTACGATGTTTCGTACTCCGGTCTGAAAACCGCGGCTGTGAATCAGCTTGAACAATTCAGAAAAAAGGGATGCCCGGGAGAGATAAACCTCTGCGATCTCGCCGCGTCGTTTCAAAAAACCGCGGTCGAGATACTGCTCCGCGCATTATTCCGGGCGGTTTGCGATACAGGAATACGCACGGTTGTTTCCGGCGGAGGCGTCGCCGCAAATTCGTATTTACGGGAGCGGCTTGCCGCGAGCGATGAAATCAACTGCGTATTTCCACCGCCCTTGCTCTGCGGGGATAACGGCGCAATGGTTGCCGGCATTGCCTACGAGTATTTTTTGCGGGGCGAGAGTTCACCGCTCAGCGTCACCGCCTCGGCCCGTGTAAAGGAATTCAAG
>JAIRMY010000134.1 GCA_031258335.1 Spirochaetaceae bacterium
TTGCGCCACGCCCTAAAGCGTAGAAGTCAGCGGAGCAGAATGACATGGGAGCGATTCAACAAGATACTGGAACAATTCCCACTGACGCAACCGAGGATTTATGTGAACATCTGGAGGTAATGTAATGTCTGTCGAAGAGCCGGATGCGGGAAAACTGCATGTCCGGTTCTGTGAGGACTTTCGCGCTGAGAAGTGCGGATTTTACTCGACCCCCTAGGTGGTATGGCGACTCTGCCGCCCATGGATGGCGGCGTGCCCATGCGCCAAGGATGGCGCATGGATCGGCAAGACAACGCAGCCTGACGGCAAAAGAACAAGGGCAAAGCGCAAGTTATTGTTTAACAGTTCCTAACTCCTTTAACTCCAGCCGTCTGCTGAAATATTGATATACAAATGAAATAGCGATCAGCGTTATACCCAGCGCGAAATATGAAATGATCCGGTATCCTTGGGTCAGGCTGGACAGATCGACCAAAAACAGCTTGACTACCGCTAAAATTGCCAGTGCCAGACCAAACCGGCGGATAAACGAATAGCGGCGCGTAAATCCAAAAATAATCCACACAAGCGCCGTAAGCACATATATAATGCTGATGGCCGCGCTGGAAAAAGACAAACCAAATTGAGTAATTAGGTTTTGCGTAAAGATCACCACAAAATATCCGGATATGATCAGAGGATACCATTCGACGCCCAGCTTCCATTCCGAAACAATGAGCTTCATTAAATCGCGCGCCGCGAAAACAGACAGAATTCCCAGGACCGCCAAAATCGCCGTCCCCGTAAATGTGATTCCAGGCGCGGGCGTATTCGCGCTCAGATAGATTTGGGCAACCGGCATATTAATGGTATTAAGATAAAACAGTCCCAGAATCCCAATGACATACAGTATGACCGACAGTATTTTCGTTCCCGGATCAAACAAAATCTTGATCCTCAATATGGCGTAAGCGATAAGAAATGTGGCAGTTACCGAAGCGGCGGCAGTCAGATAATCAATCTGATAGTCCGTCTGGTCGTAGTAAATTCCGAATAAAACATCCCCCAGTTTTCCAATGATATACAGAGTATAGAACCACGCGTTTACAAGGACAAAATACTTGTAAACCTGCGCGAAGCGCCCTGCCGTCATTTTTTTATACATATACGCGCCTAAAATGATCAAGCTCCCCAGCGTGATCGCAAGATACTTATAGGCGAACAGATAATGACCCGGCCACGCGCAGTCGAAGATGGCAAACGCGCCTAAGCACAGTAAGCTTATTATAAATCCCGCCTGTTTAAACCTTTTTTCTTCCCGTAAAATTCCATACGCGGCGAGCAGCACACCCTCCGCAAGCCATCCCAGCGACAGCCATACCCGCCCAAACTGCAGCGGAATAGCAAGCACAACAAACGCGAGTCCTGTCAGATAAAACAATGCGCTGACGGCCGTTTCATCTCCCGCAGGCTTCCTTTGAACGAATTTTCCCAGAAACAGGTAGACTGCCGCAAAACAGACGGCGAGCAACCCGTTGCAGTCCTGTAAATCAAAGCGATAAAACACTCCGTACATAATCAGACCGCTGAAGAAGGTATTGATGGCAAGCAGCACAACATCGGATTTTTTAAACTTTATTTTGAGGCGATACGCGCTGATAATGGGGATGGCGGCGTAAACCGAAAACGCGAATACCACGTAAAGAATCGTCAGCGTCTTGTCAATATTTCTATCCGTTTCGTTAAAAATCAGGCAAATATACACCGTGCCGATAATATTGAGAAATAACCCTATAAACGACGACACACGCCATTTTTTGCCGAATGAAATGATTAGCGCAAACAAATTCAGCGCGATGAAATAGACCATAGCCCCATACAGCATGGCAGCGCTTGAATTCATGGAAAATATTGGCAAATATCCGCCGATCAGCGCGAACGCCGCGATAATTTGCGAGTTATACCGATTAGACAATATAAACGCGCCGGTTGTAATAAGCACACAAATAACAACGGCAGGGTACATATCCAAAATAAGCAGTCCGAAATAGCTGGCTGCCAGCGCGGTATACAGGATGCCAACGCCTCCCGCAGAAACGCCCAGGGAGAAAACATTCGGTTTCTTCCTATTCAGAAACTCTCCCGCAGCCAGCATCGCTCCGCCCAAGGTGAACATGAGAATGCCTTTAAGCATATCGGGCAGCCACGATGTATATCTCGCCACGGTAATAACGCCGATGATGAGCAAAAATATCCCAATCGCGTTCAGTATGTTAAGCCCTACAAATTTTTCCAAATTATTCTTTTTTACCGCCGCCCGCACCTGTTCTTCAGTGAGCTGTTCATTTTTAAGAGCCTCGAAATTGTCGCGTTCCTCTTGTAAAAAGATTTCTCCCGCCGCATTGGATCGCGCTTCCGTTATTTTACGATCCAGCAGAGCCGACAACTCGTCAAGCCGGGCGTTGATTTCATCCCTTATGCCGGCGCCGTTTTGCGCTAAGGCTTCCCTGATACGTTTTATGCGCCTTTTCACGTCACGCTCAATCACGGACAACCTGTTCAATTCCCCGTTCATATTCGATTGAAAGTATATATCAAGTTTTTGTGCCGTTGTATTTATAATTTTAATCTTTTCGTTATAAATCTGCTCATACAACGCGTTTTTAAGCCCCGCGTTCTCATCCGCCAGCGCCGCCGCGCCGCTTCGGGATTCCTCGAAATCCGCCCGCAGTTTTTCTAGGGCTTTTTTGAGCTCGGAATTCTCTTTTGCCAAATCACTGTTTTCATAGGCCTGACACTCGGCTTCAATCGCCGACAAAATTTCTTTTTGGCGTTTTATCAGATCCCTCAAATGACCGGCTGTCTCCATATCTTGCATCTCCCCTATCGGCTTCGCGCCGTATACAAGAATATCATAGCATATAAACGTTCGGACGCCTAGTACCCTGTGTCATCTAAAAGTTGTCAAAAATCAGCGAGTTACTGTTCACAGGGGGTAAAGTCGGAAAAAAAGCCACCGTATAAGCATTAGCTATACAGCGGCATCAAAATACGCAGTAAAAAATCACGCAAAGATATGGGAAACGCTTTCAAAT
>JAIRMY010000035.1 GCA_031258335.1 Spirochaetaceae bacterium
CCCTCTATCTTTTTTTTGCCGCGTTTCTCATCCTGATTGGGATTTTCATGCTGTTTCATGTAATGGGACTCACAGGGTTAACGCTGAGGCAGAGCTGGCCGTTGCTCTCCGTGTTTGCCGGCCTCGCCCTGCTCCCTACCGGCGGCTACCGCTACGGGACTATAAGAAGAATATACCTAATTCCGGCTATAGCGTTGATAGTTTTAGGCGGATTCCTGATGCTGTTTTCGCTGGAAATAACAGATTTTTCATTCAAGCAGTTCATTCTCAACTGGTACCCGGTGATAATACTCATGGCCGGAGTCATGTTGATACTCCTCTCATTCAGCGGTGCGAGAGATCGTATGTGAGCCGTCATGGTTTTCCAAAATGAGGATAAGCGTCATGTATATACGCGGGCCTGTTTCGTTTTTTTGACGCTGTTTTTCTCATGCTCCGGTACGGCGGTAGTACGGGAAGTGCCGATAATCAGTCCGCGCCCCCAAGCCGTGCCGGAGCAGCCCTTCCAACAGCCAAGGCCGAGGGAAAGCTCAGGCGGCGTTTCATCAGACATACGCGCTCTCTGCGACCAGGGTTCGCCGCGTTCCCTGCATGAAGCCCTCGGCCTCCTGCAAGCGGACAACATAAGGGAGTCGGAATTCGGCAGAGTGATGAACGCCGTCGCCGTTACCCTGCTGAAGGAGGTGTACGACGAGCGGCTGCCCTCCCCCGACTCGCCAAAGAACCATACGTACAGCAGGATAATCAGCGAAGCCGAGCGGGGAATCTACAGGGAACCGCCCTCTGCATCCACCAACTACCTTGAACATATACTCCCTTTTCTTGCCCTGCTTGACGACACGACGCAAAGCCGCCTCACCGCGGCGCTGCCAGACCTAGAGAAGGCGAGACGGCTCAATTCTAAGGGTGTTCTTGCCCCGTACTTCGAGGGTCTTGCCGCCGAAAAAATGCGGAGGCTTGATCAGGCGCTGGTTTTATACCGCGCCGCGCTGGATTTGGCGTCTGACTGCTACCCCGCCGCTTTCGGTATGGCGCGCATCATGGAGGAACAGGGGCGGAACGCCGAAGCCGTGCAGCTTCTTGCCGCTTTGAACGAAAGTTGCCCCGGCAGCGTGGTGATCAAACGCGAACTTGGCGCTATCTATATCAGAGAGCGGAACTGGGCCGATGCCGCGCGGGTGATTGATGAGGCGCTTGAACTCGCGCCGGATACGCCTCTACTTGTCCTTGCGCGGGCGCAGGTACTGTTTGAAACCGGGCAATTCGTTCAAACCCAGGTTGTCCTTGATAAGTTTGCCGCAGAAAACCCGGAAAACCGCGATTACCTGCTTTTACGCGCCCGGCTACAGAACGAAGGCTTCAAAAACAGGGAAAACGCGCTAAACATCCTACGACCCGTCAACAAACAGAATCCCTCCGATTTTTCCGTCGCCCTATACCTGACGCGCCTCCTGCTCGAATCCGCTAACGGGTCGGAGCAGGCTGAGGGTAGAACCATGCTGCAAGCGTTGATGCGCCCGCTCAGGGAAGGGGAGGACATCCCCATAGACGTTATCCTGCTTGCCTCCGAAGATGCCGTGCGCCGGTCTGAGTGGCAGCAGGCGGCAAAGTATCAGGATAGAATCCTGTCTGAGCGTAGAACGCCCGCCGCGCTCGTCAACGCTTTCAGAGTAGAACAAGGTTTGGGCAACGGGAACGCCGCCTTCGCCCTTGCGCTGGAACTCACCCAAAATTACCCGGATTACGAGGAGGGAGCGGCGGTATACGCCGAGGCTCTGATAGATGGAGGCAGACACGGAGAGGCGCTGCGCCTGATAAACGCCCGAATCGCGGCGCTTGGCCCGGGCGCTTATAAAAGCCGCTACTACTACCTCCGCGGCAGCCTTAGCGGAGACTTCAACTCCGCAGTAAGCGACTTCCGCTCCGCCCTGTTTGAAAACCCACGCAACCTTGACGCGCTGAAAGGGCTAGTCGAAATCTACCACAAACGCGGCGACGAACGGCACGCGGTATACTACCTGCGCCAAGCCATCGCCATAGACCCCAAAGACCTCGTGCTGTTGCAATACCAAAAAGAGTACGAACCCGCCAGCCCCGCCAGCGGGTTCTAATGCGCTCCGCGCCCGCCAGTGGGTTTAAAGGCGCTCCGCGCCCGCCAGCGGGTTTAAAGGCGCTCCGCGCTATCATACCCAAAGCAAACTTCGGCTTCTGCCTTCAGCCTGAAAATAGCGTTAGGCATACGCGGCTGTAGCATCCGCTTACTTGCAAACTCCACTGCTCACTGTCGCCGCACAGCCGCTCCCCCGGCAGACTCGCCACCCGCCTAGCGTCTTTCACTGTTCCTGACAGACGAATTGCCGCCAATGGGAGGGCGCTATGCCGGTTTTGTTCTTAAATAGCCGCGAAAAATAACAGGCATCTTCAAACCCGAGCCGAAATGCGACATTCCGGACAGGAGCGTATTCTTCCACAAGCATGATAGACGCCTCGCTTATCTTTAGATAAATGTAGTATTGATAAACCGTCAAGCCGGTATGGTTTTTGAAAATTTCATTGAGCCGTGAGACGCTTATGCCAACCTGATCCGCAATGATATGCATATTGACAGCGCCGTGGATGTTTCTTTCCATAAAGTATTTTGCCCTGTCTACGATTTTCTGGTAATAGTTTGGCTGTTCTTTGCGCTGTTCACGGGACAGAATTTCAGCGATGAGCGACAGTATTCCCGCGCAGGCCTTAAACTGGTACAGCGGCCGCTGTCCGCGGAATTCGTCAAAAATCCGGTGAAAAATAGCCAGTATGTCATAGTGAACACCGGTATTGAAGAACACCTTTTCCCGTGAAAGAATTCCATGGTCCAAAAGCCGCCTAAAATAACTCCCGTCAAACCCGACCCAGCGCTCGTGCCAGCCTGTCTTAAAGTCCGGTTTGTACTGATGCTCTACCCCGGGAAGCAACAGCATCATGCTGCCCGGTGTTACCGAAAAGTCTTTTTCGTCACAACTGAAAGTACCGTGACCCTTCGTTATAAAAACCAACTGGAATTCGTGTAAAACCCGTCTTTCCGCGACCGGGCGGAATACCGCCGGATGGCCCAGCTTTTGCGGCGGGTACACGGTATAGGGGGCAACTTCACATTCACCTACAGTCGTACACACCATGCCAAGGCGTTCATCCTCACCGCTATAGGGCAGGTAACGCATAAAGATTTCCTGTTCCCGGTCTGTAATCCTATGCATTTGAATAGACTACGGTATTTTATCGAAAATTTCAATGAGCATAGTCGTTTTGTCGTTATATTTAAGGGCGCTCCCCCGCCTACGGCGGGGTCGGGCTTTGCGGGGCTACGCTATCGCTCCGGTCGCGCCTACGGCGCGACTGCTTCGCACCCCTCCAATCCCTAGCGCGTGTCCCGCGTGTTAGGTGTGCCACTGACAAGCCGAATGGCTTGCCGCCTGTGGATTGCGCCTGCGGCGCAGTCCACACCGCGGGGACTAACAGCGGCAAGCCGCTACGCGGCTTTACTTTTCTGCAATGAACGGATTTCTTATCTTGATACCATTCATTATTTGCCCGTCATTTAAATCTTCAGTTATTATTTCAAAACATTTTGAATATTCCGCGGCGGCAATCACTAATGCGTCCCAAAATGATATTTTGGAAATGATGCTAATATCAATACCACGTTCTATAATTTCCGTGCTATTTTGTACTACTTCTAAATTTTCACTATAATTATGTACATATTCTTTCACTTTCAAAGGTTCAAGATGTAATTTTGTTGTACAAATATTGTAAAATTCCTGCAATATTTGAGTAGATATAACAGCGCTCCCATTCTCAACAATACTCTTTACCGTCCCCCGCGCTATTTGCTGCTTGTTTTCATCAAATTTATCGAGCATATATACAAGTATGTTGGTATCCATGAAGATTTTAGCCACGATATAATTCTTCCCTGTTCCATTTTTGCCCTTCTGAAGAAACATCATCTTTGTCCATTTGTTTAAACATATCATCCAGCCAATCAAGCGGCGATTTTTTGACCGTTTTTTCCAAAGATTTCCTCACCAATGCATTAAATGACAAATTATGTTTTTTAGCGTATTGCCTTCCCAAAATAAGGGTTTCTTCATCAATAGCCAATGTAATATTTTTCATCCGCACACCTCATTACACATAATAAGTGTAAAAAATCACTCTGTCAAGCGTGTGTCGCTAATCCTTGCAAAAGAAAAAAGTCCGCGGATTTCACACAAGCCGCTGGGCTTGCTTTGGGCATCGTCCGCGAAGGTGTCAGATGCCTTTTTGATAATCCACGTACATTCGCGCTCATTCGCGGATGATTTTACCGGGTATGCGACAGCCCTGGAAATTTCTTTTGACATAAGGGCACCTCTGGAAACCCCTTTTACAAGACAAAAAAAGATGATAAAATACAAACATGAAACAGAAAGGATTTTTTGATGAAAATGACCGGCTCAATGAGTTGAGTAAAATCGG
>JAIRMY010000075.1 GCA_031258335.1 Spirochaetaceae bacterium
TGGCAGTTTTTGTATACAGTGGAAGAATAATTCTCTCCTCGCCCCGGAGATTGTAATGCCAAAAAAAGGTCAATCTGATAACAATGCCGCATGATGTCAAGAGGACATTTTAATTGCGCTAAAACAGGGGACATTTTAATTGCGCCTTGACACTATATTGACATAAAGCCGTTATGCGGGCAGAATTTCACTAGGAGAATGGATACGGGAGGCGGTGTAAATGGTTTCACCTGGATTTTTTTATAAAGCCTTGCGTAGGCGCGGCGTGGTTTTTATTACAGGTGTGCCTGACTCCCTTCTAAAAGATTTTTGCGCGTATGTCGGCGTGAATTCATCGCCTTCCTCGTATATGGTCGCGGTAAACGAAGGCGCCGCCATCGCGCTGGGGGCGGGCTTTCATTTTGCCACGGGCGGCATACCCCTCATTTTTATGCAGAATTCAGGGCTTGGGAATGCGGTAAACCCGCTCCTTTCGCTGTGCGACGCAAACGTGTACAGCATACCCGCGTTGCTACTCGTGGGCTGGCGGGGAGAACCCGGCCTTCATGACGAGCCTCAGCATATCACCCAGGGGCGGCTCACGTTGCCCCTACTCCAAACACTCAACATCCCTCATCTGGTAATGGAAGATTCGGAGAGCGCCGTTAGCGTCCAGATTGACGCGGCTTTTCGGGAGTTAAAAACGCAAAACGCGCCGTTTGCCCTTGTCGTCCGCAAAGGGACTTTCACGCCGTACAGACTGGATGGCCGGGACGTAGGCGGAAACTCAGAGTTTCACGCAAAACTGAGCCTGAGCCGCGAGGAGGCAATCGAAGAAATCATTCTTTCCTCGCCGGACGACCTCTTTTTTTCGACAACGGGCATGGCTTCCCGTGAACTGTACGAACTGCGCGAAAAACACTGCATGGGGGGCGGAAGGGATTTCCTTACCGTGGGGTCTATGGGGCACGCCTCGTCTATCGCGCTGGGGGCGGCTCTTGCCCGTCCCGGCGCGCCTATCACCTGCATAGACGGGGACGGCTCGGCGCTGATGCATCTGGGTGCCCTTGCCGCCATAGGAGCGGCAAAACCGCGCCGCCTGCGCCACATACTGCTCAACAACGGGGCGCACGATTCGGTGGGTGGGCAGCCTACGATAGCCTTTGACGTAGATCTTGCCGCCATAGCCCGCGCTTCGGGGTACAGGCGCGTTTTTTACGCCGATACACGGCAAGATCTGCGCCTCGCGCTCAGAGCCGGGGATGCGGATGGGCGGGAAGGACCGGTTTTTATCGAAGTACGGGTAAAAACCGGAGCGCGTCCTGATTTAGGGCGGCCAAAATCCAGCCCCGTCGAGAATAAGACAGCGTTTATGAGGCATTTTAGGGAAATCGGGGCAGAGGAGGCGTTCCAGTGATAAGGCAGGCGGTAATTATGGCAGGAGGGCTTGGTTCCCGCCTAAAAGAAAAAACGGCGTTGATGCCCAAAGGGTTCATCAAACTTGGCGGAAGCCCCATCATAGAGCAGTCGGTAAAAAAACTGATATTCGCCGGTGTGGAGGAAATCATCATAGGGACAGGCCACTGCGCCGAATGGTTCGAACAGTTGGCTTCCCGCTATTCCTCTATACGCCTTGCCCACAACCCGCTCTATGCGGAAACGGGCAGCATGGCGACTCTTGCCTGTTGCGCCCCGCTCGTACACGGCGACTTTTTGCTCCTCGAATCGGACCTGATCTATGACGCAGTGGGGCTGCGCGTCCTCGTCAACGAGCGGCACAGAAACGCTGTCTTGTCCTCAGGCGCTACGAATTCAGGCGATGAGGTGTATCTGGAGACTGACGGGGAGGGCTTTCTCACAGTCCAATCCAAAGATACATCCGCTTTCCGCGCTTCTTCCGGCGAACTCACCGGAATTTCCCGCCTGACTCAAGGAGCGCTGGCAGAAATGGTCTCGTACATGGACTCCCGTCTGGCGGACGCGCCCAAAATGGAGTACGAGGCGGCTCTCGCGGCGATTTCGGCGCGGCGTGAAAACAGGATTCCCGTCTTTGTCCGCGTTATTGAACGCTATCTGTGGCGTGAAATCGACTGCGAGGAACATCTAGAGGCGGCCCGGCGGATTTTTCCCGCGATAGAGGAGGCGGAGAGCCTTTTGGCGGCGCGGCGCGAAGTGCTGCTCAATCCGGGTCCCGCAACCACTACGGACAGCGTAAAGTACGCCCAGATTTGCCCCGATATATGCCCACGCGAAGAGGAATTCGGCGAGGTGATGGAGTGGATTTGCGCGGAACTGTCGATTTTGGCTGGCGGGGCGGGGCGCGTTGAGACGGTGCTCTTTGGCGGCTCAGGGACTGCGGCTGACGAGGTGATGGTCTCCTCCTGCGTACCGGACGGCGGCAAACTCCTCATCGTGGACAACGGGGCTTACGGCGCCCGCCTCGCCAAAATCGCCTCGGTTTACAGGCTGGACTTTGACGTGTACAAGAGTTCAGGTTTCTTGCCGCTCGACTGCGGTGCGATGGAACAGAAACTGCTCGAAGGCGGCTATACGCACTTTGCAATCGTGTACCACGAAACCACGACAGGGCTGTTGAACCCCGCGCCGCGCCTCTGCCGCTTTTGCCATGAACACGGGATAACGACTATCGTGGATGCCGTGAGCGCCTTTGCCGCCATCCCCATAGACATGGACAGGGACGGCTTTGACTTTATGGCCTCGACCTCGAACAAAAACATTCAAGGCATGGCCGGCGCCGCCTTCGTGTTCTGCCGCAAGGACGCGCTGGAAAAGATAAAGCCCTATCCTATGAGGAATTACTATCTAAACCTCTGGGATCAGTACGCGCACTTCAAAAAAACGCGCCAGACGCGCTTTACCCCGCCCGTGCAAGCCTTGTACGCGTTGCGGCAGGCGATTATCGAGACGAAGCTCGAGACGGCGGAGGGGCGCTACAGGAGGTACAGCGACTGCTGGGACATACTTGCCGGGGCGGTGCGGCGGCTCGGCCTTAAAATGCTCGTCCCCCCGGAGGCACAGTCAAGGCTGATAACGGCGATTATAGAGCCGGACAGCAAAAAATACAGTTTTGACGCTCTGCACGATGCGGCGCGGGAGGCGGGCTTCACCATATACCCCGGCAAGCTGGCGGATGCCGCCACGTTCCGTATAGCCAACATCGGGGACATAAAGCCCGCCGAGATAGAGGGCTTTGTAAAAGTGCTGGAACGCTACATGAAGACGCTCTTTTAACGCGGGAGAGCGGTATTTTTGGTGAATTTGGGCGCATATATAGGGGAAGTCTCCCACTGTCAACAAGTTAAGGGATAGTACATGGACAATCCTCTATCGCGGTGATATACCGATAGATAGGAGGGGTATCATGGAAAAAAAAGAGTGTTGAGGAAGTCAAGGAATTGGTGGAAACGGCGGAGTATGAAGCCCGCTCAAAGAAACGGGAACAGGATTTCAGCAGGAAGCGTAAAATGACGTTCAAAAAGCTGATGTGGTTTATGCTCAACATGGTAAATGAAAGCTCGCAAAACGCCCTTGAGCGTTTTTTCCGAAGATAAAAGAAGCGGTACATATGTGTCAGCAGGCATTCAGTCTGGCGAGGGTATCTGTTGCTGGCGTCAGCGCTGTACGATAGAGAACGACACCATCGTGGACGCGAAGATAGAAACGTTGAAGGTAGACGAACGGACACTAGCGAAGGGGCATATTGAGGCGCTTAGTGAGAGGAGTTTGGACTTTGGTGGACGGAAGCCGGTTATGATATTCGACCGCGGGTACCCGTCCCGGGAACTCATAAGTTACCTAGAGGATAAGGGGATACGGTATGTTTTGCGGGTAGCAAAACGATTTAGCGCTCGGATAGACAGTATAAGCGGTGGGAGCCAAGTGGTAGAACTGCCGGAGGGTATTTCAGTAAGGGCGGTGGTGTTCCGGCTGAAAAGCGGGGAGAGGGGGTCATAGCGGCGAATAGTCCGCAGGCCAAAGGGCGTGTGGAAAGGAATCACGGACTTGACCAGGACAGATTGGTTAAAGAACTGAGGCTCGCGGGAATATCGACGATTGAGAAGGGGGAACCAGTTTTTAAGGG
>JAIRMY010000025.1 GCA_031258335.1 Spirochaetaceae bacterium
CCGGCACGTTGCGGATGGCTTCAAGGGCGCTTTCATCGTATATCGCTTCTTTTGTTACTGGCTTTATACCCAGCCGCAAAAGGCGTTGTTTGGCTGTCAGGTATGTAATACCGAGTTCCTGGGCAATTTCCGTTATCGTTAAACCGTTCACGCTTCTAAAAGTATCGGAAAGAATACATAAATATTTAATGTATCTTTCAAAATACTATACAAGCATTAAGTGGTTTTGCAAAAAAACGAGGAAAATTTATATTTTTTCAGATAATATATTGACATATTGTATTTCATAAAATACAATTAAAGTGTAGCATGGTAGTGTACGAACCGTGCAATGGAGAAAGCCGATTGAGCGGTAAAACAGCGTACACCTGTCCCGCTCAACCGGTTTTTTATTGGAGGCGGCATGAACGAAGAGGTAAAGAAGCATAACGTGATACCTACAACTAAAGTTGTCAGTGCTATTACCGACCTGACGGTTGTCGAAAGAGACGGGCGGCAAGTCGTCAGTGCGAGGAACTTGCACACCGCGCTTGATGTTGGCCGGGATTTTTCTACATGGATTAAAGACCGTATTGAGAAATACGGCTTTATAGAAGGCAAGGACTTTTCCCCAAATTTGGGGAAAAGTACCGGAGGCCGTCCCGGTATTGACTATCTTCTTTCAGGCAGTATGGCGAAAGAAATCGCTATGGTTGAGAACAACGAAAAAGGCCAGGCGATCTGCCAGTACCTGATTAAGGTAGAGGAAGCGTGGAACAGCCCGCAAATGATAATGGCGCGGGCGCTTCAGGTGTCCCAAAACAGATAGAGGGCTACCGGCAAGAGATAGCGGAACTGAAACCCAAAGCGGAAATCTTGGACAAAATCACAGCAAGCGAAAGCGACATAAGTGTCAGCGATCTTGCGTCCGTCCTGGCCATCCCCCATTTAGGGCAAAATAACCTGTTTCAGAAACTACGGGAGGACGCTACATTGACGGCTTCAACCACCCGTGCCGGCAGTATGTCGAAAGCGGGGTTATGTACGAGAAGGAATACTATGTGCCGCAGTTGGAAGCCACGAAGCGGCAGTTGCGGATAACCCAGAAAGGCGTAGCGTACTTCGCCGGGAAATTTGGAGAAGCGTAAGACACGCGCTGAATTACTGAATGCGTACAGCGAGGGGAAGCGTTGCTTTGAGATAGCCGACCTGCGGGATGCCGACCTGCGGAACGCCGACCTGCGGGGAGCAGATCTTGATTTTTCATGCTTTCCCCTATGGTGCGGCGGCTTAAACATAAAGATTGACCGGCACATAGCGGCGCAATTAGCGTATCACTTCTGCGCCCAGACCTGCGATGACGGCGACTACATAGCGGTGCGTAACGCGATACTTCCTTTTGCCAATTCCTTTCACCGCGTGGATGAAGTAGGGAGATTAGAGGCAATCTACATTGGAGTCCCGGCATGAGCAAGGCAGCGGACAAGGCTCACATATCCAGTTACACACGAGGAAACGGGAGCGTGTATTGGGATTCATCGTTAAAAGACGGGAAAAAAAGAAATATCACCACGTATGGCGGGCGGAAACTACTGTCAACGGCAGGCGGTACAGATACAGAAACCGGAGTAAGGCGGCTTGTCGTGAATTTTTGGAAAAGGTGAGGGCAAGATGAACGAATTAAATTCAGTCGTGACGGAAATGCCCCCGAACATCATATATGTCTCTTTTATTTATGGTAATAGTCGACACAAGACTTGACTATATATAGTGGCACAATATATAGTGTCTATAAGGTGGAAAATCGGCAAATAATGTGCATATATTGTGTTTGCCATATGCCGTCCAGTCTATTTGCGACTATCACCTTATTTATCCTATTCTAACATTCAATTCCCGTCCGAAGGCATGAGCGATTTTTTCCAGAGTTTTAACTGTGGGGTTAGATTTCCGGGGATTTTCCAGGCGCTGATATGCCTGATAGGACAGCCCCAATTTCTTTGCAATATCGGTTTGACTTTGGTCTCCCCTAAGCTCGCGGAGTTGCAGGGCAACGGCGATATGATTAGCCACTGCCACAGGGTAGCCCCTTTTATAGGCAGGGGGCGGTATGGCGTTACCCTGGGAAATATCGGCTTCAAGACAGCCGTCAAGCGCCTCCTTTGCCATTGCCAGGGCTTCGTCATGGGAAAATCCGCACGTAACAATATTGGTCATATCAGGAAACTGGGCTATATACTCATCGCCCTCTTTTTCGATAGTGCAGTGATAAACCATAATACTCTCCTACTCTATTCCCGCTTCTTGCAGGATTTTCTTTGCAAGATTCCCGATGTCCTTATTCCCATGAAAAGGAACCAACACCGGACGGCGGCCATTTTTGACAAATACATGATGGGAACCGTTGATACGGTCCAATGTCCAACTGTTTGCTCTAAGTTTGTCCATAATCTGCTTTGCCGTCATATATACAACATACAATATATATGTTGTATTGTCAAGCGGTTTTTCAGGAAAAGTTACGTTTTTTTGAAGGCTTATTTTTCAGATTTTTTCTTAGGCCGCCCCCTGCCCGGCACATTGCGGATGGCTTCAAAGACTTCGGGTGCATATATCGCGTCTTTGGTGATGGGTTTATATCCGCCGCGCAGAATACGTCTTTTGACGGTATCGCGCTCGATTTTCAGTATGTCAGCCATTTCAGCGATTGTCATGCCGGTCATTGCTCATATTATCGGCATTTTAGAAAAAACTTTTTGATAAATGTTCAATACAGGGAACATTTACTTAACAGATGTATAGTAACACCTGTTAAAAAAAATGGAATCTGTTCCTTGAAAGGAATATATTACTTGACATATGTTCCCTATAAGGAATAATGAATGTATTAACACCGGAAAAATTCCTTTTTTCCGTCCGCCGAGGGGGAAAATCCTTCTCGATACCGCAGACCTGGATGACTGGCTGCGCATTAGCAAGTTTCCAGCCGGCACAGTGCCGGGAAACATATAAGAGAGGAGGTTGCCATGTAGCAGGAAAAAATAACGTTACCAGAGGCGGGGTTTCTTTGCTGCGAGTCTTGACCCCGCCGCAATTAAAACCACTTGTAATGGAGATACTCCTCAAGCTCGGCGAAGTCGTAAATGTTGAGTAACACTGCCGATCCTCGTCCGTTTTTGGTGATAATCACCGGGTCGTGGGCATCGATAAGCGTCTCTAGTTCCGCATAATTGTTCTGTAAGTCCCTTACCGGGCGTACTTGTACGTTTCTCATACGACGAATATAGCACAATGAGGGGACAACATCACGCAGTGGGTTTAGCTGGATAAACGAGAATAAACCAATGGGCCTATGGCCCGCAACCCCACTAACGGTACGAACAAACGCGCTCGTTAGTGTGGTTCGTGGTTAATTATCTGCGCTTGCAACCGACTGTCCGCCGCCTAGCGGCGGCTTCCCGCCCGCTTTAAATTTTCTTCAAAATCTGTATTGTTTGATTGTGGGTAAAAAAGCGAAAGGCAAAACTATTTTAATCTCCGCCTGCGTTACAGGGCTTGTTTTTGTTGCGGTGTTCTTGGGTTTTACCTTACGGGTATCCAGAAGCGGGGATACACGCCGCGAAGAGTTTCCGTCTGACTTTTACAAAAACTTAAACTTGTTTGACGCCGTTTTGCAGAGGGGTGAAGATGAGGGTGGCGTAAATCACGAGCACATATCGAATCTGCTGGAAGTGTTGAGTAAATCTGCGATAGGCGCCGAGTCGCGGCTTTCGTTCCTAAAACGGTACAGGAATTTGTCCGGGCTGTATCCCGAATACTTTGAAGGTTATAGCGGTGAGACCCTACGCGCCGCGAAAAAATTCCCCCATTCAGCCCTCATCGCCGCACTATACGCGGAAGCGGCTTTGTCTCCCGAAGCGGAAGCACCCGGTAAAGCGGAAAAAATCAGGGCTGCGGCGGCTCTGCTCACCGAAAGCGGGCCGCTTTCCGAGCCGGCCTTCTTTCCGGCGGCGTTTTGCCTGTACGCGCTTAACGGTGATTTCCATGATATAGACTCCGCAACCGCTGTTAAGCGGGCGGGCGAACTTTTTACCGCTTTTTCAAACAGCCTGCCGGCGGAGGACGGCGATGACCTCACAAAGCGGGCGAAGGAAACCATGCTTGTCGATGCCGCCCTCATCGGCATAGTGAACGAGGGCGGGAACGAGGCCGCCGCCCTTGCGCGGTTGGAACCGCGCAAGGTTGTTTTGACGAAAACTCTCGATTTCATGGCGAACTACGCTTACGATTTCGCAAATACGCATCTTGCCGCCGAACTTTGGTCGAGCATGGGGACGGAAAAAGATTTTGCCCGCGCGGCATCGGCGCTTTACATAGCCGGCGATACAGAAAAAGCCAAAAGTCTCTGGCTTTTGTTGATAAAAGATGTGAATCAACCGGAAGGTGAAAACACCGCGGCGGAGGCGAAGCAAAAAGCCCTGTACAACCTTGCCTCTATTGCCTCGAAAAGATCCGAAAAAATCGCGTACGCGGAAAAATTGCTCTCCGTCATGGACTATGACGCGGTGAATAGTGATGTTCTGTCAGCCGCCGTCATCCTGTATACCCGTCTCCTGCCCGCGGAAAGGGCGCTAAGCATACTTTCAGGGTTCAAGGCATCCGAACTGGTACCTCTGCTTGATATGGAATACCAGAGGCGGGCGTTTGAAGCCATGCCGGTTGACCGCTCAATAGCTGAAACATGGCTGTTGTTAAACCGTCATCCACACGCGGAGGGTTTATACAGATGGGCGGCATGGTACTTCGAGTATCAGCGGGGTTACGAGGAAATTAAAGCTTTACGCCATTTTGCCGCGCAAAACCGTATAGAAAACCCGTTTTTAACCTTTCACTACGCGCTTGATCTTGTACGGGACGGGGATATGGCGGCGGGCAAGGATTTGTTTACGAACAATGTCCCTGAGACTATGTGGCAGCGTTACGCGAATATTGCGCTGATACTTGACGCCTGCCACGAATACGCCGCCGCGTTGAAACATTACGAGGCTGCGGCGGCGCTGATAGAGGACGAGTCCGCCCTTCGCTCGGAGGCGGCGCGAATTTACCTTAAACTTGCCCGGTGCAGGGGTATTTTAGGCGGAAGGCATGAGGAAATACGCCGTGATTTAGAACGCGCCTACGCGCTTGACAGTGAAAATGTAGATGTCCGTCTTGCCCTGCGGAGATTGTAAGCGCCTCGCCTTAACACAAACTTTATTTTTTACTAGAATGAACCGATAATCAACGGAAAACTTTTTTAATACAGTGGACAGACTATTTGTTGTATATTGATTTGATGCGGGAGTAACGTATGCTAAGCGAAAAAAAACCTTCATTTTTTTCTGATCGCGGCGCGATAGGATCAGCCGAAGACCTTGATGAGTATGGCGTATGGGTCAAAAGCGAGCCTGAGGATTTGTCATTTGATGACGTCGCTTTTCTCCGCAAAACGGGAAACACGTCTTTTGAGGATACAAGCTTTGAGGATACTACGGAGGTCGGCTATGCCGCGCCGCTGGACGTAGATGTTGCCGAGGCGGTCGCCGACGAGG
>JAIRMY010000244.1 GCA_031258335.1 Spirochaetaceae bacterium
GCCGTTACCCACGCCGCCTCTATTGCCTCCTGCGACCTTGCCGACCAGGGCTGGACCATAGAGCCTGTAGAAATCTGCTATGAGTACGATACTCCGTTTGGAAGGACGCTCTCAACGCCGTTCTACTTTCAGCAGCCTGTATTTTGCAGTCTTGAGCGCGTCAGAAAATTTTTAGGCGAGCCGCTGGACGGCAAGACCTGCGTTACGGCGCTTCTCCGTATGGGCTGCAAGGCGGAAAAACGCAAAGATGTCGAGGCCGGCGGGACGGATATAGTGGAGGGCATCCGCACGTGGCCGCCTGAGTACCGCAACGATTACCTGCACGCCGCCGATGTCATGGAAGACGTGATGTTGGGATGCGGACTCGAGACCTTTACACCGGAACGGCCCCGTGATTTTACCGTCGGGAGACTCTCTCCGGTAACTATTTTTAGCAGAAAGGTAAAGGAAATCCTCGTCGGAGCGGGCTTTCAGGAGATGATATACAACTACCTTGGTTCCAAAAAAGATTTGGTAACGCGGATGCGCGGTACAGGCGAAAAAATCATCCGCATAGCCAACCCCATGACGGAAAACTACGAGTATGTACGCGATTCTCCCCTGTCAAACCTTGCGGCAAGCGAGGCAGTCTCCGCCAACGCCGCTTATCCGCATAAAATTTTCGAGGTGGGCAAGGTGGCTTACAAAGACCCGTCCCGAAACTACGGAACGGCGACTCGCCAGTACGCCGGTATCCTACACGCCGGGACGGACGCGAACTTTAACACGATGGCGGCGTTGGTGCAGAATCTGTTTTACTATATTTCCCGCGAATACACTGTATCGGAAGCGGATGATCCGCGGTTTATACACGGACGCGCCGCGTACATAGTGAGGAAAGGCGCGGTTGCGGGAGTCTTCGGCGAGTTCCACCCCGAACTCCTTGAAAACTGGGACATAAAAGTACCGTGTACAGCCGCCGAGATAGACCTGGACCTACTGATTCACGGTTGACAGGCGGCGGCTTTTTCGCCGCAGTTCGGCGGCAGGCAAATGGTTTTTAGGCGGGACTTTTCGCCGCTCTTTATCACGATTTCTTTTTTGGGGCAGTCAAAAAGTTTTGAGAGAAACGCCACGAGGCGCGCGTTGGCTTTGCCGTCTTCGGGCGCGGCGGCGACTCTGATACGGAGCCGCCCTTCGTGAACACCGGCGAGTTCCGTTTTCGATGAACCGGGGATTATCTTCACACGCAGGTAGAGTTTGCCGTCCTTTGTTTCAAAAAAATCACTGTCCATCACCGTCCATCACAGTCAAATGTCGGCGCCCGCCCCCTTTTTAACCGCCGGCAGCCAATGCGGAGTCCCTATAGTCCATGAATACGATTGGTCATACCCAAGCGCCTCCAGGCGCATATTGGCAACGGCGGCCGCGCCGAAACGGACAGTTTCTTTCAACGGAGGCAGGCTTTCCGGCGTTTGGAAAAAACCGGCGGCTAGTATCAACTGTGAAAAAAACTCCGCGCCAGCGAGCCATAGCGCGGGCGGCGGCTCTATGGAAAGGCGGGGGCCCGCGATGCTTTTTCCATCCGGCAGGCGTACCGAGTCAATTTTCCCCGTGCTGATCTTTCCGCCGCCGCCGTTTTTACAGCCTTGCAGCCTAAAAAACGCAGCAAGGCTCTTTAACTCGGCTTTTGCCGCCGGAGCGCCGACCAGGGCCACCGGCGCGACAGCGGGAAACGAACAGAACTCCGTCCCGCCTCTGAAAAACGATTCGCGCAAGTATTTCCCAAACTCGGCGCGCGCGTTTGCGTGCGGGACGAGGACTAAGAAGCGGTAAACCGCGCCGGCGGGAGACACCGTTTTGCCGTCATTTACGCGAAAGCAGCCTGTTCAGCCGCTTGACAAAATCGGCGGGGTCTTTCAGCTTAACTCCCTCGACAAGCAGCGCCTGGTCGAGGAGTACGCCCGCCGTATCCGCTATCACGAGCGCGTCATCGGTATCCTTGAGGGACGCGACCAGCGCGTGGGAAGGGTTTACTTCCAGTATAGGAGCGGCATCGGGAACATTGCCCTGACCCATAGCCTTTAGTATCTGCGCCATCTGTAGTGACGGGTCGTTTTCATCCGCCACGATGCATGACGGGGAATCTTGCAGGCGGCGGGAAAGCTTCACATCCTTGACACGCTCGCCTAGAGCGTTCTTCAGCTTTTCGATTACCGGTTTGGCGTCGTTTTCGGTTTTGCCGTCCGGCGCCTCGCCAAGTTCCTCGTCGGCGCCGCTCCGGTTCACCGCCTTCAACTCCCATTCTTTGGAAAGATCCCCCGATTTCAGCGTGTAGCGTCCCAACTGCGGAACTACGATCTCGTCTATCTCCTCATCCATTACGAGGACTTCTATGCCTCTCGCGCGGTACGCTTCGAGCAGGGGGGAAGCCTTTAACGTTTTTTCATCGCCGCCTGAAATATAGTAAATGTATTTTTGGTCCGCCTTCATGCGGGCGGCGTATTCGGCAAGGCTGGCCCAGCCTTCGACCGCGCTGCTCTTGAAGCGTACCAGTTCAATTATAGCGTCCCGGTTTGCCCAGTCTGAATACAGCCCTTCTTTTAACGGGCGGTTGAACTCGGAAATAAAAGTATTCCATTTTTCGGCGTCGGTTTCGGAAATTGTTTTTAGTTCGGAGAGTATTTTTTTTACCGAAGCGTTTTTTATATTAATGAGAATTTTATTTTGTTGAAGAATTTCGCGGCTCACATTGAGCGGCAAATCCTCGCTGTCTATTATGCCGCGTAAGAACCGCAGCCACACAGGCATCAACTCCTTGTCGTCATCAGTGATGAAGACACGCTTTACATAGAGTTTTACGCCGGGCTTATAGTCCGCGTGAAACATATCAAACGGCGCTTTTTGGGGAATGTAAAACAGCGTCGTATACTCTAGGGAGCCTTCCGCCTTTGTATGTATATGAAACAGCGGCGACTCGCTGTCCCGCGAAATCTGCTTGTAGAATTCGTTATAGTCTTCCGGCGTTAATTCAGATTTTGGCCTGCGCCAAAGGGCGGAACCGGAATTTATCTTTTCGGTTTTTGTCTTGCTCCCTTTTTCTTTTCCCTTGTCATCCCACTCTTTTTCATCGTAGGTAAGGTATATGGGGAACGCCACATGATTCGAATACCGTTTTACTATGTCCTCTATAGACCAGCGGTTTGCGTACTCTAGTCCCTCCTCTGTCAAATGGAGCAAAACAGTCGTGCCGTGCGTATCACGCGAGGCGCTTTCTATATCGTAGGTCTCTTTCCCGTCGCTGGACCACTTCCACGCCTCACCACTGTTTGCCTTGCGGCTGGTAACCTCGATTTTACCGGCAGCCATGAACGCCGAGTAAAAACCGACGCCGAACTGTCCTATCAGGTTGCTGTCTTTTTTTACATCCTCCCCCAGCTTTTCGAGAAAGGACTTTGTGCCTGAACGCGCTATGGTTCCGAGCGAATCGGCAAGTTCCTCCGCGTCCATGCCTATGCCGTTATCCGAAACTGTCAAAGTTTTTGCGTCTTTATTGAACGAAATATCGATGCGCGGGTCAAAGCTTAAGCTTTTGTACGCTTCATCGGCGACGCAAAGGTACTTCAGCTTGTCAAGCGCATCCGATGCGTTGGATACAAGCTCCCTCAAAAAAACTTCCCGATTCGAATAGAGCGAATGAATGATAAGGTGCAGTAGCTTGCTCACCTCTGTTTGAAACTGACGTTGTGCCATAATGTCTCCCGTTTTTTGTATTATTTTTTTTCTGCACGGTTTGTAAACCGTGATTTCTGGTTAAAATATAACTTTTTATCGAGATGTGGTCAATCTTGATTACTTCAAATTTATATTCGGGTTTTTACAAAAATGTCCGGTTTACAGTGAAGTCCGCAAATATTACGGCGGCGGGATAATTATGGGGTGCGAATGCTGTTATCCGCGTACCTGCCGGACTTGGCGCGGTGGCAGGCGCATAAATGGCCGGTCCCTATGAACTCCGGCGTAGGCGCCCAGTATCATTTTCCGCCTATCGCCGGTGCCGCCTATGCGCTGAATAATCAGGGATTCTTCGAGAATTTCGCCCGCCCGTTCCCTTGGATCAAGAGATGAAAAAGGATCCTGGAAAATGAACTGAATATCCCGCCGGAACCGCTTCCATGCTTTTTTTGAAGACTTGAGCATATCTTCTCCCCTGTAGAGCACACGTCCGCCGTCCGCTCCTGTAAGCCCGGCAATCACCCTGCCTGTAGTGGTCTTACCCGAACCGGATTCTCCAACAATGCCGTAGGTCTCCCCTTCCCTCAGTCTAAAAGAAACATCTTTCATCGCGCTGATGAAATTTACAGGCGGAAGAAAATGTCCCAGACGCCCGTAAACAGGATACCGTTTTTTAACACCGTCAAGTTCAAGGATGATTCCGGCCATTAGGACTCCGTATCCAGGTCGCCGCCGCCAGCATCTTCGTCCGGCGGCGGTTTGCTCTCTACATAGCGCCAGCATTTGAAGCGGCATCCCTGTTCCAGAGATTTGGTAGGCGGTTCCTCACCAAAACAGCGGCTTTGGACAAGACCGCAGCGGACGGCGCTTCTTCCACAAATTGGCCCAGGTACATCACTTTTACCGTACTACAGATTTCCGCGACTACTCCAAGGTCATGGGAGATAAACAGGACGGCCATATTGTTTTTCTTGTTCAGGCTTTCTATAAGTTCAAGTATCTGCGCCTGTATTGTAGTATCCAGGGCGGTTGTCGGCTCGTCGGCGATGAGTAACGCGGGTTCACAGGCAAGGGCCATCGCTATCATTACTCTCTGCTACATACCACCGGAAAGCTCGTGGGGATAGGAGTAAAAGCGTTTTTCAGGCGAGGGTATGCCCACCTCTCCAAGCAATTCAATGGTTCTGCTCTTTGCCTGAGCGGCGGATAGTTTCCTGTGCTTACGCAGCCCTTCCTGAATCTGAGTTCCCGTCCTGTACACAGGGTTAAGGCTTGTCTGCGGGTCCTGGAATATCATGGATATACGGTCCTCGCGGATACTGCTCATTTCGTTCAGGTGCAGCGAAATGAGATTCTTGTTTGCAAAATTGATTTCACCTTCCTATTCCATCGGGTAGAATGTTCCAAAAGCCGCAGGATAGACAGGGCAAGAACGCTTTTGCCGCAGCCCGATTCGCCTACAATCCCTGTTATCTCCCCGGGCCGAGTGGAAAGGCTAACGCCGTCAACCGCGGTTAGCCTGCCCCTGACTGTCAGGATACTTGCTTTTAGGTTGTTTACTTCCAGAAGCGGCGGGGCGCTTAGGTGAGACACGGTATTAGGCATTTCCACCGGCGGCTTTAGTCCGGAACGGACCTTCATTTTGCTGCGTCTCTGGTACGGGGATCAAGAAAATCTCTAAGCCCGTCACCTAACATGGCGAGGCTTAAAACCGAAACAATTATCATAAAGCCGGGAAAGACCACCATCCACCAGGACTTGTGAATGAAAGCGGCATTTTTTACGACAAGCGCGGCGGAGCGCACTACACGGGCAACGCCGGGAACGTAGACTATGGATAGGGCGATGATTACATTCCGGGCTGAAGCGCCCAAAATTGCCGTAAAGGCGATGGCAAGGAGTATGC
>JAIRMY010000142.1 GCA_031258335.1 Spirochaetaceae bacterium
CTTTGAATGTATAGGCGATGGTTCCTCTCTGGTTGCTGACAGCGGGCAGAGCGATGGTTGTATTGCTGTTTGCGCTGTCGATGATATCAGGATGCGTATATTCTGACTGCGCAAAAATAAGCGTGTCAGCCACTTCAACGGTAAACTCAAGCGCCGTAGAATCCACCGTGTATGGGTCTGTGTCCTGAGCGCCGAAAACGGCGTTCACCGTAATCTTTGCGGTTCCTTTGGCCTGGCCTGCCGTGATCGTAAGCGTGCTGCCAATAGCGCTGGCGCTCACAATGTTTGGATTATCAACGTTTACGCGCCATATATATTGGCTAAAATCACCTTCATCATCCGGGAACACTTCATCTTCCGCAAAGCCTTCTCTGCTAAAGCCTAACGCGATGGCGACGGTAATCGTCTCGCCTGCCGGAACAAAAAGGCCGGAACCGACAGAACTGCCGTCCTTCAACGTTCCGGTTACCTTGACGCTGACCTTATGCGCCAATATATTCGCCTTATTGATCTGTTCGACAGCGATCTCATAGCCGCTTTTAAGGTCGTCGTCGGCGACGTTGCTAAAGGCGGTTCGCGCGGCGGTTTTTTTCTCATTCGCGTTATCAGCCGCGTCGAAAGCGGGTTTTTGATAGTCAAAATACAGTTCGGCGGCTGCTTCCGCTTTTTCTTTCGTATCTTTTGGAATCGTATAAGTTATCGTGATGGTGAAGTCTTTGTATACAGATTCAAGTTTCCAATTTACGAGTTTTGTCTCCACGTAGTAATTGCCTATCCTGACCGTCGTGATTGTATCGCCTGAATCCTTGATTGCTTTTGCCAGAGAAGCTTTTTGCGCGTCAGAAAGGGTAAGATTATTGAAGTCAATGCCTGTCGGAACGGCAAATTCATCTGTGTTGTTTGCCGCAGTCGCCAAGGTTTCCCAAGTCAGTGTTCGCATCTTTACAAGACCATATTCAAGGGCAATAACACTAGAAACCCCTACCGTAGGAGCATTGCTGGTTCCGGTTTCAACGGCGGCATAGGACAAAATACTACCTGAAAAATCGGAAAGATCGGTCACCTGCTGTGTTAGATAGTCGTCAATTGCGGTAGCGCTGATCGAGTTATCATCAATATACTTTACGAGCGCTTCAGCTTTGTTGATATAAGTGTTAATTGCATCCAGATAGTTTTTAATCGTCGTTTCCAAACTCGTTATTTGTGTTGCGGGACTGCCTCCATCGACACCGCTCCAAATTGCGCCGTCTATAGAATCGTAATCAGATTCGAGCGGTTTGAACTGTTGTGTTATCAAGTTTTTTAAAATAACGATGTCGTTTCCGGGATCCGTGTTGTTTGGCCAACTAAAATTCGTATCCAGCGCGTCATATCGATCTTGAAGCACTTTAAGCTGTGTTTGCAACTGCTCGCCGCGCGTAGGCGGGTCTTCCGCAAACACCGGCGGCGCCGTGGCCGGCAGGGTCGTTAAGACCATGAAAAGCACCAGCATAACGGCGATCATACGTTTCTTCATTCGTTTCACTCCTTTTGTTTCCACGTCGTCGCATCCGGCCCGCTACGCGTCTTTCACAAAGCCGTATAGCCCGGACGCCAAGCCGGCTTACCCGTGTGCAGCCGGCGGAGCCCGCCCGCTGAAGCGGACAAAATCAGGTGAAGCCCATAACCGTTTCTCCCCTTTCAATAAACCAAAATTCTATATAATTTGAGGAGTATATCAACAGAATTAGCAAGAGTCCTCTTCCTTCAGGGAGAGGATGAATGCCGGTTCCCTAGAATCAGCAGGGGCGCAATCTCCTGCTGATTCTGTTGATGCCTCCGCCGATACTTTGCCATCCATGGCGCCAGGGCGGAGGCGTTCGGCGGCATAGGGAAGGCCGTGTTTCACGCGACTTGCCGCCGCCGCGCAAGACGCCAGAGGCGTCTTGAACTCCGATGGGCAGGAGACATCTTGCCGGTCTTTTGACCCTCTGCCTGCCTCAGCAACCCTTTTCGCAACGTCGCCACGTAACGGGCTTCGTTTCCTTAAATTGAAAAGGTATAGTTTTTCAACGGATGCAAAATTACCCATAAAAATCCATAAAAACCCAATAAAATACAAAAAACCACGGGTTTTAGCCCCGTGGCCTCGAAAAATCATACCAAAATATGACAAATATGGAATGTTGAAAAACTATACCTTTTCAATATCATCGACAGTCCTGCCGTCCGCTTACTTGCCGGTTATCCGGATAAAGGCGCTTGAACGATGCTGAGGGAAACGGCCTTGGCAAGAGCAGCGGTCCGGGCAAAGGCAACGTTGCTTTTACAACAAAATAACAGGTCTATGTTTTGGTGGCGTGTATTATTGATTATACGTTTTGTCTGGATAATCGTCAATGAGATTCATAATTTTTTAACTTTTTTGAAAGAAATATGAAAGTATCTGTTCAGTGCTATGTGCCTGATTCCGGTGAAGGTGGGGGCTGGGACCCGTTTAGTCCGCAATCGTTGGGGTCCCAGCCCCCACCTTCACCGGGGTACAGCGGCGTTTCCCGAGACAATGAACGGTGACCTAATGAAAGTGTGTCTACTCAGACCCCTGGTATGTGTGCTACATTCCGGCGAGGGCGGGGGGATGGGGACCGGTTAGGCGCAGTGTTTTAGAATTTCTTG
>JAIRMY010000179.1 GCA_031258335.1 Spirochaetaceae bacterium
TATCAATTATCCGTTCCGCCTTATCATCGTTGGGAATCTCGGCAAGCAGCGTCCAGTAAGACGCTATGGTCTTTACGCGGATTTTATTTTCATTTTCGTCAATGTCGTAATAAAATCCGTCGTCGTTGTCCCACATGAAGCCGTTAATCCGCGTCTTTAACGAAAAATACTGCTTCTTGTACTTGAAACTCGATTCCCTGTCGTTCAAAATGTCGGCAAGCGCCGAAAGGTACAGCACGTTTATTGCCATCATCGCGTTGAAATCCACAGGGTACGCGCAGCCGCGCCTCGGCGCGTTGAACATCCCCGTAGCGCTTACCGGCGCACGGTACAAGCCATTCGGCTGTTTGAACGCCGCATCTATCCATGCCGTATACCGGTCAAGAATAGGCAGTATCTCCTTTATTCGCTTCTTGTTCGCCGTCTTGTGGTACAGGTTGAACTCCGCCCACGAAAATATAGGTATGCCTACACACTCAGGATTACCCGCCGTTATCACGGGAAGCCCCGTTTTTATGTCGTAAGCGGCGCGTATCGCCCCGTCCGGCTCCTGACGCTCGTAAAACAAATCCAGCGTAGGGCTGGCCTGGTAAATACTGTTTGAGTACACGAGAAAAAAAGATGAATATATCGCATCCGCCTGCGTTACAACAGAACAGCCCTGGTATGAAAAAAATTTAGTCTTTATCGCGGAATCATCACAGTTTTTATCCCAACAGTCCTGAATCCACGCCCATGTTTTATCGTATATGTCCACAAAATCCTGGTCATAAAAATGTATCTTTGGAAAATCACGCTTTGTCACTTACTCTCCTAATAAAAATAACAGTCCACCTTGAAAGCTATACTATTGTCCCACAAAAGTCAAACCCGCCTGCGGGTTTTACACCCGCTCCGCGGTAGCATACCCAAAACAAACTTCGGCTTCTGCATTAGGCACTGATATAAGCGTTTGCATACGCGGCTGAAAGCGGTCTCGTTAGCCAAAGGCACCTTTCGTAGTGAAGGCAATGCGCACCCCCGCGCAAAGCGCGGGGGTGCGCCCATAAAAGAAAATGAAATTGATGGACGCTATCAGCCGCGTATGCCTGTCGCTCTTTTCGGTCCCGAAGGCAGAAGCTGTGAAGGCTGCCTTCGGGACGCTAGCGCGGAGCGCCTTTAAACCCACTGGTGGGGTTACCAGAGGTCTTCTCGCAGGGTATCTACGTTAAGCGTCATACTGTCGAGGTAAGTAGCGCCGTTGTCAAAGTCACGTTTGCTTATGTTGTGGACGGCGTGGAGCAGGCGTTTCTTTGCGCCGGTCTCTTCCGCTATCGTGTCCGCCATCTTTTCGTTGGAAAGCTCTATGTGGAACACGACCGGTATGTTTTCCGCCCTGATCTTGTTGATAAGGAAGGCCACGGTCGCCGCGCTCGGCTCCGTCTCGGTTGAGCATCCGGGGAACGCTGCAAAGTATGAAAGCCCGTAAGCGTCCGAGAAATAGCGGAACGGGTAGCGGTCGCCGAACACTATTGTTCTCCTCTTCGCCCCGCTTACAACTTGCCTGAAGGCGGCATCAAGCTCATCCAGCCTTGCCGTATAAGCGTCCGTGTTTTTCCGGTAAAATTCGGCGTTGGTCTTGTCCTTTTCGCTCAAGCCCTCCGCTATCGCCCTGGCCATCAGCGCCGCGTTACGGGGCGATGTCCAGATATGCTCATCGTATTCCGGCTCCTCTTCACCGGATGCCCCGATAGCCTCCAATGCGGCTTCAGCTTCTTCATATTCCTCCTCCATACCCTCGACAATTTCTTCTTCAACTACGTCAACGGCATCCATGAGACGGATGATTTTCATATTTTTGGTATCCATGGAATTTAAGATCCTGTCCACCCAAGAGTCGGATTCGCCGCCTATATAGATAAAGACATCGCTTCTTTGAATCGAGATGATGTCTCGTGGAGACGGCTCGTAAGAATGGCTTTCAGCGCCCGGAGGCAGCAACATATTAAGGTTTACCCTGTCGCCGGCTATGGCGCGGGTAAAGTCATACGGCGGAAAAATAGTCGCCGTTACGGTAATTTTGCCGTCCACTCCGCGGGAATCCCTGTTTCCGCTCGAAAACGCAGGCAAACAAATACAAATCAACAAAATAACGAGTATATACGCTCGTTTCATAAAAACCTCCTATAGGTTGTTTGAGAAATTCTAACCTTTGTGAACGATGAACAATAAATAGTGTTTTTACTCAAATCGTAGTTGTTTACCGGGTAATAATTATAATCTCGCAAAGCAAAATTTCACTGCTCACTATTCACTGCTCCCGGCCGCCTTGCGGCGGCTCACTGTTCATGTATTAAGCCGGATCTTCAGAGTAACGGGCGTTATCGCCGTGGTAAACGGCGCTGGCTGTCTTTTATCCCGGCTTCCTGCGTAAATGATAAAACACAGGGCGAGGACCGCGGCGCCAACGCGCCCCAATCCTTCGATTATAGCATGGGCAAGTTCCAGTTCTTCGCAGACGGAACAAGCTCCGTGGCGGGCCGCATGGTTATGCTCGTGGTGTATGTGCGTAAAAATAAAAGATTCCGCAAAAAAAGCCGTAACAACCAAATACAACGTCAAAATGATCAGTACAGCCGGTTTTTTTGACATATTTTTTAGTATAGTCATCCCCGAAAAAAAAGTAAACCCGCCCGCCAGTCGCGGGGGAATTGAAAATGGGCAGGAATGAATAGTGAATAGTGTTTTTACTCAAATCATAATCATCTACCGAGTAATAATTATAATTCTTCAAAGCAAAATTTCACTGCTCACTGCCGCCGCTTAACCCGCTACCGGGACGCTCTCAGCCGCCTAGCGGCGGCTGGCGGCTGGTTACATGTTCGTCTGGATTCTCCGTAAAAGTTCGTTGAGTCGGACTGAATCGCGGTTTTCGGCGCGTTGAAGCAGGCGTTGAACGATAGACAGGGCAAGAAGGTTGTTTCCGTTTTGCAGTTCCCTGACAGCGCGTAGATACTCCTGTTCCGTGTAGCTGTCTATGGCTTGGGCGCTTCCCATAGCGACCTGCACCCTGTCTTTTATCTGCATGGCGAGTGTATTGTTCGGGTTAAGCCTGAGCGCTTCGTTTGCGTTTTCCAGCACCAGCGGGTATTGGGAGCTGATGTTGGCTTCGAACATACGCCGGGCGGCGGCGGCAAGCTCGTTACTCCTGCTTGTGCGTCTGGTATCCGGCGGGGCCGGCCTCATGCCCAGATCTATCTCAGCCTGCACGAGGGCGGAGTTTATACCGGGATAGCGGGGGTTTATCTGCGCCAGGTCCTGAAGGTCGGCAAATGATTCCAGCGAACCGCGCCTTATGCCGGCAAGCGCCGTCTGAAGCCTCTGGCTAAAGGTCTGGTTAAAGGCGGCGGGGTCGGTTATTCGGCCTATCTGCAATTCCAGGATGCTTGCCTCCTGATTAACAGGGAACATGAGGCGGACTTCCTGGGTTTGGCGTCTGGCGATGTCAAACATACGCAAACCCGCGTCCCGGCGGTTGTCGTTGATTAGGCGGACGCCCTCCTCGTAATTTATCCGCGCATTTGAAAGCAGTTGGCTCATCTCGGGGTAAAGCGGCGCGATAGGGGATATGGTTCTGCCGCTGCGCATGAACAGGGCGCCGCGTACCAGGGTAAGC
>JAIRMY010000207.1 GCA_031258335.1 Spirochaetaceae bacterium
AAATTCGAGACGCGGAATGAAAAAGGCGCTGTTGTTGTACAAGGGTACAACGCTGTCTATATTGATGACGTTACTATTGTTCACGACGCCGGCGTTGAACTTCTGATTTTTCCGCGCGGGAACCAGGATACGTTCATAGGGGTGGATAAGCCCCGAAAAATACAATTTACGACAAAAACATTACGCGCGGACGGCAGTGAACGTGATGACAGCGACCGTGTTGTATTTTCCGCAAGCGGTGGAACGCTGGACGAGGCCGGATATTGGACTCCGCCGGGCGAGGGAACCTTTACCGTAAGCGCGGCGCTTGACGACGGCCTCAAAGCACAAAGCGGCGTCATTACAGTTCATCCGGCGGATTATATCAAAAAACCTGTTACATACACGGGAACGGGAAAAACATACAGGGGATATACCGGAAGAAAAGATTCCGCCGGCGCGCCGGAAATACGGGACAGCATAAGGATAGACAATCCCCCGTATTCGGCGTTTGAAGCGGATGGATTCTTCCTGCTCGAAGGAAGCGTAAACAAACCCAGAGGTCAAAACTATGCCCGTGTCGCGGTAACAAAAGTAAGCGGGGACGGCAAAAAGAATACGCCAAAACTCGAATCGTGGTACATAGTAAAAAATAATTTTAGCCAAAGAATATGGCTGCCCTTCGGAACCGGAGAGTACAAAATAGAAATATTTCCGTTTGACAGCGTTACAGTAACAAGGCCGCCCAATGGCGAAGGGGCGTTTCGCGGAGGTTCATACAGTGAGGAGCCGCTCATCCTGAACGCGTTCAATACACGTGAGGAAGATTTTATTGACGGAGACGCGCGTTGGATATACCCGTCATTTTACGTACAGAGCGATGATTTCCTTGTCGGCAACCTGCTTAACAGCGTTACGTTTGGAATTACAGACGATGCGGAAAAGGCGCGGGCCATTCACGATTATGTCGTGTCCCGGCTCGTATACGACAACGCTTCATTCAGGAACAGCGCCCGTTCCCGTAAAATGGATGCCGTTTCAGTGATACAGAACAGCACGGGCGTATGCGAAGGTTACGCAAACCTTTCCGCCGCGTTGTTACGCGCCGCCGGCATTCCTGTAAAAATTGTCGCCGCCCGTTCAATCGGACACGCATGGAACAACGTATACATAAACGGCTCATGGAAATTCTACGACGCTACCTGGGACGACCCCGTTCCTGACCGCGGCCCCGGCGTGGTAAGTCATACATACTTCCTGCTCGATTCGCTTTCAGGCGGCGACAACCGCCACCGCGGTGCGGGGCAGCCTCTGATAGGAGACGCCGATTAGCCCGCCACCCCATCACAGCGTATCCGGCGAATCAAGCAGGGCGGGCAAGGAAAATGCCGCCGCCCTGTTTGCAACCATGAAAATCAGGATAGATTCTTTCTTAGGTTTAAAAAAATATTCTCAAAGACGTGCCTTTCATTACTTCCGCCCTGTGCGCGCGTTCTTCCTTCTCGTTGTCAAAACAGGCCTTCAGATATTTCATTCCGATTTTTTCGGTCTCGTCTTGCGTAAAGGTAATTGTTTCACCTTCCGCTAAAATTGCTTCTGCCAATACATTCACCTTCATAACTTCATCATTACTCATAATCTACCTCCATTTACTCCATTTTCCTTTAAGATTGTGTTTATATGTAGCCATCTTAAATGGCTTTATTGATTTTATTTCCGTCCACCCGAAGCCATTATGGGTGATTAACTTATCTCCCACGTTATACCACAAAATTGACCCGAGTGAATTGGAACCAGTGGCATCAATTATCAATACACCGGAACATCGTTCGGCCTGAAATTCTTCAGGCTTATAAATTTCGCAAATCCATATAAATTTGCTGAATTCCAAAAATATCAAATATCGTTTTAATGCTTCATCTAGGCCGCCGCCGCGTTCCAACAGGAAATTTTTGAATGAGTGACTTCCGGTTAGAAACAAACGAGTCAGCCATTTTTCTCCAAATCTCTTTAACCCGACATTCTCATCATTAAATATAGTCTTGCTCAGGAAGAAGGCTGCTTGTGCATCCATGTTTGTATGTTTAGGCAATGGCACGAAATAGTGAGATATTTTGTAATTTTGATTGTAACGCGTCAACTCTTTAAGCGGCCTTATTTGATAAGGCGGCAGATTATCATCTATTACCACCATTTTTTTCTCGAATTCCGAAACATCTTTACACACCTCCTTGTCGGTGGATGTTGTGGATGTTGTGGATGTTAAGGAAATATGTTTATACCCTTCTTCATGCCCAATAATGAGTACCGCATGACCACCACCTTTATCGTCCTCCAAAGTTACATAAACCGGTATGCCGGATTCAATATAAATCTTCAAAAGAGACAACCTAGACTCATCAATATTACTGTCCTTATCAATTGCTTTATCAATTATACATTCACACCCGTTATCATGTAAACACCTTGAAATTTCATCTATAGAAAGTCCTATCGAAGGCAGAGAACGGTGACTCGAAACAGACGACAGTTTATGAATTATTTGTGAAGGCAACAGAGGAAGGTATTGTATATACCGATTTCCCAGATACTCAAAAAGACTCCAAAGGGAACTTTCGGCGCATGTATGCGTTTCCGTATCCTGGGCGATATGAGGGAAACCAAATACTTCGAATCTTTGCCCAACCAGCGATACCCTGTGTTTCATTAAGCAACTAACGATGTTTCTTTCCTTAAATGCCGCCGGTGATATCAAGGATCGTCCGAGCGGAAACCGGGACAGGGGCCTGACAATGAAAAACCCCCTGTATTTATTTTTGTCATCAAGAGACATAGTTATTATGTCGTCAGGCATGGTAATAGAATCTCCTGAAAACAAGTGGACGCGGATGCAATTACGGCGAAATTCCTCAAATTTAGCAGAATGATAAAAGTAAAAAGTATCACGGTAATGCCTATCCACGTAGGGATATTCGAAAATATATGTAATCTCGCCCTTTAGCTCCTTATGTAATTCTGTAATTGCCCCGAGATAAGCGGTTTTTTGTCCGCAGAATTGAGAGTCCTGTAGTATCTCCCTTAGTTTTTCGAGCATACTGTTTTTATCGGCAAAATTAACACTTATAAGTTGCCTATCCATAGCCGCTTAACCACCGAAATTTGAAATACTACTTATTTTAACAGCATTTTTTTATACTGTCAAACTGTACCGGGACGCAATACCCTCCATTATCTGTTCGCGCCGCTCTACGCCGCAATTCACAGCGTATCCGGCGAATCAAGCAGGGCGGGGAGCTGCATACTCGTTTCAAAGTAGCCGGAAAGCCGTTTCTTTACGCTGATGTCGAGCAGCGCGTAGCCCTCTTCCTCGTTGAGGCGGAAGCCGCGTATGAGCAGCGGATCCTGCGCCGAGAGCCCTGCTTCGTCCGCCACTGAGCCGCGCACTACCTTCTTGATAAGGAATGACGGATTGATTCTTCCCGTACCGCCTCCCTGTAAGACGATGCCGAAAAGCGGGGCGGCCATGCGTTCACGGCTGTCTATTTTCGCGGCCTCGGCAAGCGGGAGGGCGGGCCGCTCCACGCTTTGCATCACACGGCGCTTGCCGTCTCCGGTTTCAAGCGCGACAAGCTCGCCGGGGCGGTTCTGGAACAGGCTGTCCTGTAACGCGGTGATGAAGCCGCCGCTTTGCGCCGGCGCGGACTTGCCGTTGAGCCTCTTTATCAAAACGCCGTCCGGTATACGAAGGTCAGCCGCCGGGGTAAGCGGAGCCGTGTAAAGAATTTCCGCTCCGGCGGGAGTCTCGGCAAGGGTCAGCCCCAGCCAAGGCCGCTTTGCCTTGCCGCCCTTGATCATGCCGGGAAGCGCGGCGGCGAGCCGTTCCGCGGGAACGGCAAAGTTTAACCCTTGAAACTGTTCTATGCCGGCAAAAACGATGCCGACGAGCCGCCCCTCAATGTCTATCACCGGGCCGCCTGAATTTCCGTGAGTCACCGCGGCGTCAATCTGTATCACATCCCCGGTCTGCAACAGCCGCCTCCCGGTCGCGGAGACTATCCCCATCGTAACCGTTTTTTCAAGCCCTATGGGGGAGCCTATGGCGAGAACCGTATCTCCGACACTAGGATTTAGCCTGTCAACAACGGAGAATACGTAGGAACTCTTGTACTCTGTCTTTATCAGCGCGAGGTCAAGTGTCTTGTCCCAGCCTATGACTTTCGCCGGTATGCGGGGACTCGCCGCATCCCCCATTCTGATGTACATACGGGAATAGCCTTCGTAGCCCGGATCAACTTCGCTGGCAATGACGTGGTAGTTTGTTATCAAGAGACCAGCCGCGTCAACGAAAAATGCGCTGCCCAGCACCCTGTCGTTGAAGCCCATGCCCCGTTCCACCTTTATCCCGCGGTCAACAAGCACGGTAGCCACGCCGTTTATCATGTCGGCGGGGCTGTCGCGCCCCTCGGCGTATGCGCGTAAATTCCCCGGCACTTTGGCGTGTAAACCATCCGCAAGGTTAAGGAAGTAAGCAGCCGTCCGCCTCTGCCGTGCCTTGACTGCCCGTTCAAGGAACAGCACGGCATCCTCAGCAGAAAGCGCCCCGTACCGCTCGGCCTGCACCGCCGTCAAGAACGCCGCCAAATCGTTGCCGTCTTCCAAGTATTCTTTGGCTTCCGCCAAAAGATAGCCGCCTGCGTCGCCGTTCTCAACTCTGATGCCCAGAGCGAGAAGCGAGCGCCCGAGCGAGACCGCGTCATCCCAGCGCCCTTCCGCCGCCGCCGCCGCCTGCCGCGCCGTAAGATTCTGTACCGCCCTGTCCCACATCGCGGCAAGTTTTTCGGTTGACTCCCGCCACGCGCCTTGGGAATCGCCATCTTCCGCATCTTCACCGGCGGGGCCGCCGTAAATCGCTTCGTACATCCCTATGAGATGTATAGCCCTCTCCGGCTCCGTATCCACCGAGTTTTCTATCTGTTCTATGCGAAAGGCAC
>JAIRMY010000214.1 GCA_031258335.1 Spirochaetaceae bacterium
TAGACCCCGTAAGGCAAGAGTTAAAAGGGGCGCACGGAGACGAGATTGTCTGCCTCGTTAAATGACCACGGAAACTTTCAGATACAAACCTAACCCTTCACCTTCCTAACCCGTCCAACTCCGAGCAAAGGGCTTCCCATTCGCGGGAGCAGGCGTCGAGGGCGGAGATCACGGCTTCGAGCCGCGTCTTTACCTCGCGGGTCTTTTCGCCCGAGGTGTAGACTTCGGCGGTCGAAAGCTGGTTTTCAAGCGCCCGTTTTTCCGCTTCGAGGGAGTCTATCTTTTCAAGCAGGGCGCTTTCGGCGCGTAGCAGCCGGCGGACGGCGGCGTCTTTCCGCTTTGCGGCTTCGCGTCCGACCCGTGAGAGATGAGTGGGGGTGGCGGAACAGACCGGAGCGCCGGCGTTTTGCGCCGGCGTGAGGGCTGTGGAGACAGGGGGAGCAGCGTCGGAAAACCTGTTGCCTCCGCCGCGTGTTTTTTCACCGGCGGCGGACGCGCTCCCCCTCAAGACTACGCCTTCCTCTTTCAGGGCGAGGAGGGCGTAGTCCGCGTAGCCCCCGTAGTAGAGGCGGTGCGCCTCTCCCGCCCGCAGCGCCAGCGTCTTTCGGGACAGCGCTTCCATGAACGCGCGGTCGTGGGAGACGAATACGATGGCGCCGGTGTACGAGAGCAGCGCGTCGAGCAGCGTGTCTTTGGCGTACAGGTCGAGGTGGTTTGACGGCTCGTCGAGTATGAGGAGGTTTGCCGGGCGGAGCAGCAGGCGGAGGAGCGCGAGGCGGCTTCTTTCGCCGCCTGAGAGGACGGAGACTTTCTTCCACACGTCGTCGCCGCGGAACATGAACGCGGCCAGCATATCGCGGAGGCGCGGGAATACGGCGGTCGGGGCGCTTTCTTCCAGACAGCCGAGTAGGGTAGCGCCGCCGGGCAGGGTTTCGGCGGATTCTTCCGAGAAGTAGGCTCTCACCACGCCCGCGCCGTAACTCACCCTCCCTTCGTGGCGCACGTCCGCGCCTCCCATTATGCGGAGCAGGGTGCTTTTCCCCGCTCCGTTGGGGCCTACGACCAGCAGCCGCTCGCCCGCTTCCAGAATGAGGTCCAGGCCGGAGAGTACGCGCCTTTCGCCGTAACTCCTCCCTATACCCTCAAGTTTGAGGGCGATTTTGCCGGAATGAGGGGGCGGGGGAAGGTTTATAGCGATTTTTTTTAGGTTTTCGGGGATTTCTATGCGCTCCATTTTTTCCAATTTCTTGATCCGTTCCTGCACCATGGCGGCCTTGCTCGGCTTATAACGGAAACGGCGGATTAAATTCTCAGCGCGCGCGATTTCCGCCTGTTGCAGCTTGTAAGCGGCGAGGAGGCTTTCTAGCTCGGCGGCGCGGCGTTTCTCGTAGCCGCTGTAAGAGCCCGGATACCGTTTGAGCCGCCCCTGAAACAACTCGTAAATCTCGGTTACGCAGTTGTCAAGGAAGTAGCGGTCGTGCGAGACGAGGAGTAAGGCGCCGCCGAATTTCCGCAGGCGCTGTAGGAGCCATGCGCGGCCTTCTATGTCGAGGTAGTTTGTCGGCTCGTCCAGAAGCAGGATGTCGGGGTTTTCGAGGAGGACTTTGGCAAGGGCTATACGCATCTGCCAGCCGCTTGAAAATTCTTCTGTGAGCCGTGAAAAATCGCTTTCGGTGAAGCCCAGCCCTTGCAGCGTGAGCGTTATCTGCTTGTCCTTGCGCCAATACCCCGCTTCTTCCAGCGTTTCGTTTATTGTTTCCGCCTCGGTTAAGAGGTTTTGCGTGCCGCCGCCGTCTGTTTTTGCGTCCGCGAGCCGGTTTTCTATCTCTCCGCGCCGTTTTTCCATCGCCTCGAAGCGGGCAAACGCGGTTTTTGCCTCGTCAAAGAGGGTTTTGCCGCGGTGTACGAGGCCGGATTGCGGCAGATAGGCTAAACACGCTCCTTTTTCCAGCGCCGCATCCCCGCTGTCGCAGGCTGTAATACCTGCCATGACCTTCATCAGCGTCGATTTTCCCGAGCCGTTTGCCCCGCAAAGGGCGGCCCGGGAGCCTGATTTAAGTTTTATGTCTACGTTTACAAGTATGTCCCTGCCGCCAAAGTTAAGCGATATGCCGGTAAATTGAACAAAAGCCACCTCTTGATGATAACATTTTCCGCCGAATTTTTAAGGCGGTTATGCCGTGTTGACCAAGCGCCGTAAAAATGCTAAACTCTAGTGAAAGTATGTTTTTTTACAGGGCAATGGTCTATCCGAAAGGCGGATTCCATGAAATTATCGCGGTTTGAGGAGCTTTGTTATGTCTTCGATGATTGGCATTAAAGTTGCGGATGGAGCGTTTTTCCCTATTTTGGCGGATGATGTTGCCTCAAAAAAACGGCTTGTCCTTACAACCGTGCATGACGAGCAAACAAGCGTACAGTTAGACTTTTATAAAGCATCTGCCGCATCGTTGCGGGATGCCGCCTATATAGGAACCCTGACGCTCGAAAATATCAGCAAAAAGAAAAAAGGCGATCCGTCAATCGAGGTGATTGTTTCTGTTAACGGTGAGGGTGAATTTTTCGCCAGCGCCTACGACATTGATAACCCGGTGGACAGTGGAAATCATGTTTTAACTGCTTCTTTGACGGAGCATGACGCGGAGTTTCTTGAGGGAATAGATTTTAACGAAAACGATATTTCTATAGACAAAGAAAATGCATTGGATTCCGAATACACCGCGGACAAAAAAAAGCCACGCTTTGCAATAAGCCTAAGAATACCGGTAATGATAGGCATAGGTGTACTCGCGCTTCTGCTTACACTGTTTTTTTTACAGGTTTTTGTATTCAAAAACTTAAGCGTTCCCGGTGAACAAAAAGAAGTCGTAGAAGCTGAACAGAGCCTGCCTCCACCGCCGCCTGAACCTGAACCTGAACCTGAACCCGTATCTGAGCCGCCTGAACTCGTATCTGAAACGCCGTTGCCGGAACTCGCGTCTGAACCGCAGCCTCCCGCGGAGACTGCCGAATCGGCGCCGCAGGTGATAGAAGCGCCGCCGGCTCCGGTTACACAACAGCCCGCCTCAAGGCGGGAGAGGCCTCCCGCCCCTGTATCCTCGTACAAGGTACCCTCTGTGATACCGGTAGGCGGCGTGGCTTACAGGATTCGCTGGGGCGATACTCTCTGGGATATATCCCAGGCGTTCTATCGTACACCCTGGCGTTACAGCTTTCTTGCCCGCTACAACGACATTCGCAATCCTGACCGCATAGTCGCTGGACGGACTATACGGATTCCACCCCTGCCTAAATAGCAGCCGGTCTTTTTCCCACATTCCTTGATACGCCGTAGCACTTCGGCGTATATCTCATCATCATTGAGTAAAGACATATCTTTCTGGGGCTTATTCATTTGAACTTCTTTATTATTAGACACTTCATCAGTATGTGTGGGCAAATTTAAGCCCTCCCTGGAAGTGCCAAGTTAATGCCTGAACACCTGAACATTACCGTCGCTATTAAATTGTCTATATTTCTGAAACCGTACCCCATCCTTATCGTTAGTTTAATTTCGTTGTTTATCGCCTCTATCCTGGCATTTGAAAGACCGTATTTAATCGTGGACAGTATCGCGTCCTTGTGACGGGCTGTCTTTTTCTGCAATTCTACAAACTGCGGTATACGGCAGCGCCTCGCCCATGCTATCCACTCTTTCAATTCCTCCACGGAC
>JAIRMY010000001.1 GCA_031258335.1 Spirochaetaceae bacterium
AAACTTACATGACTGCCGATTAATAGGCGGTTGGAATCTATGGCTATAATTTCGCCAAGCATTTCAAACGGCGGCAACGGCGGCGTTGTAAGGGATGATATTTTGCAGCTTAACACAAAATCCGCCGCTATTAAATCGTTTCTATCAATTATTAGGAATTTATTTGTTGATGTCCTTTCTTTTTCATAGGCAAGCGCCGCCGCGTCTATATTATCTGTCCGCGGAAAGACCCTGAACTTGCCGCTGTTTGCCATCTCGTTTGCCAAAAGCTGGGTCAATATCACGGGCGCGTCGGAATTGACATTTTCTATAGACGGCATCTGAAGCATATCAATGGCAAGTTTTTGTGTTTCCCAGTTTTTCTGCTTTTTTTGATCAACGACAGACATCATTTTTTTTACCATTGACGGAAACTGCTGTGGTATATCTTCAAGGAAATCAAATTTTCCGTAATCGCCGGTGATGAGTTCTCTTGTTTTGACATCCATTATCACAATATAAAATATCCATTGATAGCCTATGGATTTGACAAAAGTTACCATTACATAATCGGCGTGAACCTCTTCGCCGGCGTCAAACGCGGAATTATACGTCTGTTCCTGTTTGATGTTTCTCCTGATATGAGGCGTTATCGGAACTATGCTGTAATGGTCCTGTAGTTGGGGAACATTCGCAAGCCGCCACGCAAAAGTTTCCTCTACGTCATCCGATATGGCATCTCCGCTTATCAGCGGCAGTACGGCAAGGCGCGAAAGAGGCTCCGGCGCCGGGGGGATAGGCGGCGGAGCAGGAGCGGGGGATTTACACGCCGCCAGCAACGCGGCACTTATAACTACTATGAACAGAGTATTCTTCATTTATGCGCTTTCCTTACCAGAATCTTACAAATAGAGCATCAACACAATTATCGGCATCGTTAAAGCGTAACTTGAAAGTATATTGCCGCTCAAGTCCGGCGGCGCAGTTTTTCGCGGACTATGCGGGAAGCGGCATCCACAAGGCGGGCATGGGGGAGGCTGCCGTTCTCCAGTGCGGCAAGTATGGCGCTGTGTACGCTCACAAGGTTACGCGGCCATGCCATAACCATGTCAGCGCCGGCGGCAAGCGCCGCCACGGACTTTTTCTCCGTGTCGTAGCCGCCCGAAACAGCCCCCATAGAAAAATCATCCGAGAGGATAATCCCGCCAAACCCCGCCTCGCCGCGGAGTTTTTCTTTCATCACAACTTCCGAGAGGCTTGCGTTTCGTTCTGCGTCCCATGCCGGAACGACTATATGCGAGACCATCACCGCGGCGGGCCCGCCGCCTGAGATCAGCGCGGCAAACGGCGCCACCGCCTCCCGCAGGGATTCCGCGCCTCCCCTCATAAGCGAGGTTTCAACGTGCGGGTCCCCGGCGTTTCCGGGGAAATGCTTGATCACGCAGGCTATGCCGGCAGCCTTCATGCTGCGCATGAAGGCTGCCGCCGCATCCGCCGTAAATTCCGCGTCAGACCCGTAGGATCGCGTCCCCAAGAAGGCGCTGTTTTCGCCGGTAAGAACCTCGGCGAGCGGCGCGAGGTTCATCGTTATCCCAAGCGCTGCGATTTCGTTTGCCGACCTTGTGGCATCCGCCTCTACCGCAAGCAGAGCAGCCTCACGCCCGTCCCGCGTCGCCAACTCAAAGTACGAAAGCGGCGCGGGAAGTCGCTCAACGCCCGATGTGAAGCGGTGTACATCGCCGCCTTCGTGGTCAACGGCTATGAAGGGTGGAAGCCTCACGCCGCCCGGAAGCGGGCATACCGCCTCCC
This sequence comes from Spirochaetaceae bacterium, assembly GCA_031258335.1. Taxonomy (GTDB): domain Bacteria; phylum Spirochaetota; class Spirochaetia; order Treponematales; family Breznakiellaceae; genus JAIRMY01. The sequence goes on from JAIRMY010000001.1 coordinate 1,789, forward strand.
TGTTGATTTCGGCTATCATGAGCCGTACCGCTTCCCTGTCCGTGTCAAGGTTTTTTCTGAACAACATCACCGCTCCGGCGGGGACGCGGCGTAGCCTCTCCTTCTCGCCGCCGCTCAAAGCGCCCCGGGCATCTACACCTGTCATTATCACCTGGGCGGCCAACTGTTCATCCGTCAAGAGGCTAACGAGCGCCCGCGCTTCTTCCAGCAGCGCCGCCTCCGTGTCCGGCGCGGTTGTTTCCGCTATCTGGTTGGTTGGGGCTGTCTCGGGAGGCTTTTTTGCGCAGGAGTTAAACAAAACCACGGCGCATAAAAAACAAGCCGCTATGCGGGTGTGGGGGCGTTGCGGGGGAGACTTCCCCCTCATGCTCCCCTGACAAAGGCGAGAACGACTGCGATGATTACCAGTAAGACGGTGAGCGCCAAACCGGCAATGGCAAGAACCCCGGAAAACTTCCAGTACGCCTTGTTGCTTCGTAGTGAGGCTTCCAGAGCATCCGCGCCACCGCCCATTTGCAGGGAACGGAGGCTTGAACCGGTGAGAAAAATAAACCTTGCCGGAAAGAAACATAGCGCGGCGCTCACGATATACACTAAACCTTCCGCGACGCCGCCCGGTATGAGGTCCAGCGCATCCCCGGCAAACGTCATGACAACGCCGAATATCAGCAAGAAGCCGCTTACAGCAAACGAAACGATGCCGAGGAACCGCATCCACGGGCCGGCGGCCAGCATATAGTTAAACGCCACCCCGGTCAGAGCGGGGAGGGATGCCTCGGCATCCCGGGGCTGTGTTTCTTCCACAGGCGTACCCGCCGCCCGCTCCGTTTGGTCTTCCGGCATTACTTGCACCTTGCAAGCGTTACCGCGGAGGTTACAACGATGTCATCGACCGAGCAACCGCGTGAAAGGTCACTTATGGGTTTGGCAAAGCCTTGCAGGAAGGGGCCAAAGGCTTCCGCCTTGCCGAGCCTCTGTACGAGCTTGTAGCCTATGTTCCCGGCGCCGAGGTCGGGGAAAACAAGCGTGTTCACCTTGCCGCGTACCGGGCTGCCGGGGGCTTTCTTGTCCGTTACCGCGGGGACGAGGGCGGCGTCCGCCTGCAATTCGCCGTCAAACAGGAAGC
>JAIRMY010000014.1 GCA_031258335.1 Spirochaetaceae bacterium
ACGTTTTTCCAAACAGAGAGCCATGAAAAAATCGCCGAATCCGCATTCTGGAATACAACCCCCCGGTCAAAACCGGGTTTGACAACCGGCTGCGAATCCACCAAGACCTGTCCCGACGATTTTTCGATAAACCCGGCGATAATATTGAGCAGCGTTGACTTGCCGCAGCCGCTCCAACCCAGAAATATATGAAATTCCCCCTCCGCAATGCCTAAATTAACGTCCTTTAGAATGTAAACAGGCTCTTTTCCGCCCGTTTTATCCCGCGAATTTTCGGCAGTCGCGTAAGTCTTCGACAAGTCTTCAATCTGGATAATAGCCATACTCAACTCCTTGAACATCCCTCCGTTGCAAAACATATTATATACACAGAATAAATAGGAATTTCAATTCTGGTCAAGTCCCCGATTAAGCGGGTCATAATTTCGCTTTACTAAACATGGATTTTGGTATATTATCAAAGTTATGGACGTTTTGTCGTCCGTGAAAATCTAATCATTTCATATATTTGGAGGTTTCAATGAGTATTTCCGCGAAAGCCATACCGGATTTTGTATCGGTGTTGGCAAGCAAGGCCGCCGTGCCGGGTGGAGGCGGGGCATCGGCGTTGGTAGGCGCCGTTGGAACGGCGCTCGGCAATATGGTAGGCGCCCTTACCGTGGGCAAAAAAAAATACGCCGATGTCGAACCTGAAATCATCAAACTGCAAAAGGACTGTGACAGGCTACAAAAAGAATTCCTTGCGCTGATAGACAAGGATGCTAAGGACTTTGAGCCGCTCTCCAAGGCTTACGGGCTTCCGGCCAACACGGACGCGGAAAAGGCGGAAAAGGCCCGCGTAATGGAAATATGCCTGAAAGACGCCTGCGCGACCCCATTCGAGATAATGAAGAAATGCGTCGAAGCGATTAAAATTTGCGAACAGTTTGCCGCAAAGGGGAGCAAACTTGCCGTCAGCGACGCCGGCGTGGGGGTAATATTCTGCAAAGCGGCGCTGGACGGCGCAAGCCTCAACGTATTCATCAACACAAAGGCATCTACAGACCGCGTATGGGCTGACAAAATCAACGCGGAGGCGGATGCCCTGATAAAGGAATACGGCGCTCTGGCGGACAAGGTCTTTGCTGATGTAAAGAGCCAGCTTAAAAAGTGAACACTGAAGCGTTGCTTCAATTCAATTATGGCTTGCGGGTTTTTACGTATACCCGCGGGCTCAAAAACTGTTATTTAAAGAGGAGTTTTTTATGTTATTAAGCGGAAAAGATGTTGCGGCGGCAATGCAGGAACAGATGAAAAAGGAAGTCGAAGCGCTCAAGGCCAAGGGGATTAAACCCACTCTGGGAATTATCCGCATGGGCGAGAAGCCCAGCGATATTTCTTACGAAAAAGGCGCGACAAAAAATTGCGAAGCGGTCGGCGTAGAGGTAAAAAATTATGTTTTGCCCGAAGACGCGCCCCAGGCGGAACTGCTAAAAGTTATCAAATCGGCAAACGAAGACAAGAATGTACACGGCATTCTGCTGTTCCGGCCTCTGCCCAAACAGATTGATGACAACGAGGCGCGCGCCGCCCTGCTCCCCGCCAAAGACATGGACGGTATCACCGATGGCTCTATGGCAGGTATCTACTCGGACACAGGTGCTGGTTACCCGCCCTGCACCGCCGAATCTGTAATCAAGATCCTTGACCACTACAAAATCGAAGTCGCCGGTAAGAACGTCGTAGTCGTAGGCCGGAGTACGGTGATAGGCAAGCCTGTTTCCATGCTTCTTTTGAAAAAAAACGGCACGGTAACGGTCTGCCATTCCAAGACTAAGGACCTGCCGCAGAAGGTTCAGTCCGCCGATGTAGTGGTGGTCGCCATGGGACGCGCGTGGAGCGTAGGCAAGGAATGTTTTAAGGCCGGGCAGTACGTGATCGACGTCGGCGTAAACGCCAAACCCAACGGCGAAAAAGGCACTTGCGGAGACGTAAAAACCGAAGATGTCGAACCCATAGTCGCGGGCATAAGCCCCGTGCCGGGCGGCGTAGGCTCGGTAACAAGCGCCAACCTTGTAAGCCATGTAATAGCCGCCGCCTCGAAGTAGTTCGCGGTTTTACCGGTTAAGAGCAGACAAAGTCCGTAATGACAGTCATTACGGCCTTTTTTACGTTGGGGGGCATTCGCGTTGACCTATCCGCGATTGTGTCTGAAAGAGTTCCACAGATTTCACGGATTTTTTTTCAAAACCTTCCTCAAAATCTGTGGACAAGAATTCTTACCTAAGGAAGCCGGGAACTATCTTTCGTAAACCACCTCACCACCGATAACGGTTTTAAGGGCGGTGATGTCCTTTATCTCATCGGCGGGGCAGGTCATAATGTCCCTATCAAGAACCACAAAATCGGCGTACTTCCCCGCTTCCAGAGAGCCCCTGTTTTTTTCCGCAAAGGCGGCGTAGGCGCCCCAAATGGTAAATGACCGCAGGGCTTCTTCCCTGGTCAGCGCCTGGTTTGAATACCACCCATTGGGCGGCTGGCCGTCCCGGTCCTGACGGGTAACCGCGGCGTACAGGCCGTGGTAGGGATTTACCAGTTCTACCGGAGCATCTGAACCATTGGCGATGATACCGTTGTTATCCATAACCGTACGCCAGGCGTATGAAGATAAAATCCGCACGGGACCTATACGGTCTTCCGCCATGTTCATATCAGAAGTGGCATGAACCGTTTCCATAGAGGGAATAAAGCCGTATTTTATAGCCCGGGGAATATCCGCCGCGTCAACGATCTGAAAGTGTTCAATACGGAAGCGGTGATCTTTAAGTCCCAACTCGTCGATAACACGTTTTTGTACATCAATGACCTGGCGGACAGCCGCGTCGCCTATGGCGTGGGTTCCGATCTGGAAACCCCGGCCCGCTACCCGTTTTACAATCCGGTACATTTGGCCGTCATTCCACCGGCCGTTCCCCACATGACCGGCCCGGTCGGAATAATCTTCGAGCAACCATGCGCTGCGGGAACCCAGGGAACCGTCGGATACCAGTTTTACGGCGGCCACCGAGAGTTTTCCATCGTATAAATCCCTGACAGGCTCGTTTCCCTCGTTGATATATTTGATGTCTTCACCTTCGGAAAGCATTATATACGCACGGACCTTGAGTGTTCCCCCTGCGTAGGCTGGTTTTAACATCTTGACGCTGTCATTGGCGGCGCCGGCATCCACCAAGGTCGTGATCCCGTAGGAAATGACCGACTGATCGGCCAGGGTAAAACGGCGCAGTTTCCGGGCATCCGATGCGTCATTGGGAATTTTAGATTCCACCAGATCCATGGCTGTATCAATTAAAATACCCCAGACCTCACCGTTGGGTTTTTTGAGGATTTCGCCGCCCTGAGGATTGGGGGTATTTTTGTCTATCCCCGCGATTTGAAGGGTCAAGGAATTAACCCAAGTGGAATGTCCGTCTACCCGGGACAGAAAAACCGGGTTGTTCGGGGCCACCACGTCCAGTTCTTCTTTGGTAGGGTAATCCTCACCCCACAGGACGTTGTTCCATCCCATGGAAACAATCCATTCGCCGTCGGAGAGTTTGTCCGCCTCGGCCTTTACTTTGGACAGAATTTCGGCCTTGGAATTCTGGAAAATATCTATACGGTCCAGAATCTCGCCTAGCAGGAGGTAGTGCATATGGCTTTCAATGAGGCCGGGGATCACGGTCTTACCCTCCAAATCTACCGCCTGAGAAGCGGAACTGTACTTCTTTTGAGCGGTGGCGTCATCACCCACATACAGTATCCTGCCGCCCTTGACGACTATACTGGAAGCCTTGGCAAAGTTTTCGTTCACGGTATACACATTTCCGTTGATGTAAATGGTATCCGCCTCCGCCGCAGGCGCGGCGGACAGAGAAAACGGAATCATAATTCCGCTCAACGCAATCAATACTGTCGCCAGTATCCTGAAAAAATTTTTCAAAATTCACTCCTTTATAGGTTGTTCAGAAACTTCAGTTTCTGATTGTTTATTATCTATTGAATACTAAAATACGTCAAGCTGTTTTAACCAATATTGTATTCCCCTAACTAGTGTCTGTCTATAAAATAGTTATCATCATGGCAGCGGTCATAATTTATCTTAAAATACGTCCGTTTCGCTTCCTTGTATTCTTCATAACTAAATCCGTTTATCTCTTTCTTCAAATGCTTCAGCAGTCTCTCGCTTTCTTTTATGCAGTCATATACAAGGCTGTTGTTGGTCGGATAATGTATGTTGGTTTCTATCACCGTGCTGTCCTGCCTCAGCTCCTTCACGT
>JAIRMY010000046.1 GCA_031258335.1 Spirochaetaceae bacterium
CAACCTCCACGAGTTCGACAAGGCTATAGAGTACTACAACCGCGCCCTCGGCATAGAGTTTGATCCATACGGCGTACTGGGGCTTGCCACCGTTGCCAAACTGCAATGCCGGCTGGATGACGCTATAGACCTATTGATTAAAATGATAGAGTATGACGCCAAAAACCACCGCCCCTATTTGGAGCTTGCCGACTGCTATATGAGCAAGAACGACAAGGAACAGGCGGTAGAGACGCTGATATCCTTTCAGCGGCAAGGCATACGAAACAGCGCCATACTTGATTTACTGGAACAACTAGGCGGGTGACGCAAAAATTCTGTCTCTGCGGCATCCCGCCGCGGGAACTGGAAAGCATACTGTTTCCCATGCCCCGCTACCGCGCAGAACAGGTGTTCGCATGGATAAACAAAGGCGTTGATTCATTCGATGCAATGAATAACCTGCCTCTCGCGCAGAGACGGGAACTTGACGGGCGTTTTTGCCTGCGAAAAACCACGTTTATCAAGATTCTCGACGGGCCAGGCGCGGCAAAGCTGCAAATCGGCGTATCCGGCGGGCTTGTCGAGGCGGTCGTCCTTACAGACGGGGCGGGACGGCGTACCGCCTGTCTTTCTACACAGCTTGGTTGCGCTATGGGCTGCGTTTTTTGCAAAACCGGCCTCATGGGATTCACACGGAATCTCGACAGCGCGGAAATCACCGAACAGTTTTACCATATCCGCCGGTTTTACCCTGATATTTCCAACATCGTATTCATGGGCATGGGCGAACCGCTGTTGAACCTTTGCGAATTACGCCGCTCTATAGCCGCCCTTTGCCGGACTATGTCCCCGCGCCGCGTTACCGTGTCAACCTGCGGCCTTGCGGACGGCATAGAAAGCCTTGCCGATGAGGGTCCCGCCGTCCGCCTTGCAGTCTCGCTTACCACAGCCCGCGAAGAACTTCGCCAGCGGCTCATGCCGGTAAGCCGCGCAAACCCTCTTCTACGGCTGAAAGAAGCGCTGCTCTACCACGAGGCGCGTGTAGGACGGCGCATAACGCTGGAAGCGGTGTTGCTCGGCGGAATAAACTCAAACGCGGAGGATGCCCGCGCCATGGCCGCATTTGCCCGCGGCCTGAATGTAGTTGTAAACCTCATTCCATGGAACCCCGTTGAAGGGGTCTTCTTCGATGGCGCGCCGCTTAAAGAACCATCCCCTGTGGAAATCAGGCGTTTTTCCGCCGAATTGGAGAAGCGCGGACTAAAAACCGTCATCCGCCGGAGAAAAGGACGCGGCGTTTCCGGCGCCTGCGGTCAACTCGGCTCCCGCCAGCGGGTTTAAAACCCGCTACACGGCTTGTGCGGCTGATAGTTCCATTCCTACTGACCTGAAAAATTATCTCTTTGTCAATTTTTCCGTTTTTAATTCTATAAAAAACCAGTCGTTCTCAGCCTGCATATACAAGGCATCGCATGAATTAGGGTTATTCGCAAGCGCAAATTTCGCGGCGATGCTGTTTTTAAATTTATCAAAATTTACAACTTTTTCTTGGCACGATGTCATAAAAACTCCCCCGCCTTTGGGGGTTGTTTTTTCGTCACGGTCTTCAGAGGTTTGTTCGAGAGTGTCGCCAAATTCGTCAAGCATTTTTTGATATATACCGGCAGGCATTCAATATTCCCTGTAACGAAGATTTTCAAGCTCTTGGAAAGGCTTCGCCAGCTTCTGATATATCAAACCCGGACTTTCTGTAACTTCCTGTATCGTACACACATCGCCCTGTGTATCTGTCAAAAAATAGTTACAATGATCAACAATATCATTTATTTGACTGTAAACTTCAATGGCATTAAGAAAATACGGGCTATGGGTGGTCAATAAAATGTTAAAATTAAATTCCTTTTGCAATAAAACCAGCAACTCGGCATATTTTAACTGCCATTCGGGATGCAAATGAATTTCAGACTCATCAAATACAAGGATGCCCTGTTCTTTTATTTCTTCGGCTTCCAGGAGGCGCTGGCGGTTCATTTTTTTACCGTCCAGTGAGAGTCGGTTTTTTCGAATCTATTGTTGGGGAGGCGGAGGACACGCCCGTCTTCCGTGTGCATAGTTATCATGCCGCGCACGGCGTTTATCTCTGTAATCTTCCACGAAACGCCGTCAAATGTTACTTTTACCCCTTCGTTTGGCATGAGGCGGCGCTGTTCGGCGTAAAAGCTGTGTTCATAGGCAAGGCAGCAGAGGAGTCGCCCGCAGGGGCCGGATATCTTCATTGAATTGAGCGAAAGGTTTTGTTCCTTTGCCATTTTTATCGCGACAGGTTTTAGTTTGTCGGAGATAGCGTAACAGCAAAATGGCCGCCCGCAGGCGCCTAGCCCGCCCGTTATCCGCGCCTCGTCCCGTATTCCTATCTGGCGCAATTCTATTCGCACTTTAAAAATGGCGACAAGGTCTTTTACCAGTTCCCTGAAATCCACGCGGTTTTCCGCGGTAAAAAAGAATAACAGTTTATTATCGTCAAGCAAAAAATGCGTGGACACGAGTTTCATCTCCAGTTTATGTTCGATGATTTTTTGCTTGCAAATACTGTACGCTTCCGCTTCTTTTGGACTGTTGTTTTTTTCTCTTTCAAGGTCCAGTTCTGTCGCAACGCGGTCTATGCGGGTAATCTTTGAGATGCTCGCAAGCATACGGCTGCAAACCCTGCCCGAAAGACGGGCTAAATCCCTGCCATAACGGGTAGGAACCAGAACCATAGTCCCGGGCTTTAACTCCTGCCCGCTATACACGGCGTAAATTGTTTCGTTTGAACAGGCGATGCGTAATTGATAAACCGGAGTATCCGGCGGCAGCGCCCTCCCTTCAATCTCGGTAACAATATCGTTATCTCCGGCATAGCCGTAATCCATGCCGTCAAGCGCCCCGCCGCCTGAATACTCATCGTTCAGGTTATTATCCATAGCCGAGCCTCCTTTCTGTTATATAGGGCCAACGGTAAAGGGGGAAGGGGGAGGCCTCCCCCTCGCTACATCCCGCGCTTTTGACCGCATCCCCGCCTACGGCGGGGTCGGGCTTTGCGGGGTTACGCTATCGCTCCATCCTTTGCTTCGCAAAGGACGCTTCGCGCCCCTCCAATCCCTTGCGGTTGTACCGCGTGATTAGGTGTGCCACCGGCACACCTAACAGCGGCAAGCCGCGTAGCGGCTTGTCCCCTCTGCGGGGGACACCCCC
>JAIRMY010000130.1 GCA_031258335.1 Spirochaetaceae bacterium
ACCTGGTACTGCACGGCATACGTCAGCGCTATATGCTACCAGATTGACGAGGTGATAACGGACGCGGTGTCTAAACCTGTGCGGCAGGTGGCTGAATCGGAGGGGGCAATTCTGGAAAAGACGCAGCTTTTGATGCTGTTGATAACGATTTTGAGCATGGCAGGCTCCGCCCTCGGCATCTCTAATCTCGTTACGACAAGCGTGATGGAACGTTCCGCTGAAATAGGACTGTTGAAGGCAGTGGGGGCTTACGACGCTCCCATATCGGCGCTGGTGCTGGCTGAAATTATCATCACCGGCATCGTAGGCGGCTTTGCCGGCTATTTCGCGGGGCTGGGCTTCGCGCAGATTATAGGGCATTCGGTCTTTGGGTCGGCGATTGACATTAAACCTATGGTGATTCCCATAGTGGCGGTTCTCATATTTTTGGTAACGATGGCCGGTAGCATTCCGTCAATCAGGCTGCTACTCTCGCTCCGTCCGGCGGAGGTCTTGCACGGCAGATGAACAGGCAGCGTTTTTATCTAAAGATGGTGGTAAGTTCCCTCGTACGTCGGCGTTCCCGTATGATAGTAGCGCTCTTGGCCGTGGCGACCGGCGCCACGATACTTTCCGGGCTTATCACGATATACTACGACATACCCCGCCAGATGGGGCAGGAATTCCGTTCCTACGGCACGAATTTTGTGATGATACCTGAGGGGAACGCGGCGGCTATAGACATCGACACGGCGTACAAGGCGTTGAGCTATCTGCCGGCTTCCAGCATAGTCGGGGCCGCGCCCTACCGTTACCGCATGGTCAAGGTAAACGAGCAGCCCTTCATGGCGGCGGGAACGAGGCTGGAGGAGGCGCGTAAGACCAGCCCCTACTGGTTCGTTTCGGGCCGCTGGCCCGGCGCAACAGGCGAGGCTCTGATAGGCCAGGCAGTCGCGGACGCCATACGCCTCGTCCCCGGAAGCCGGTTTACCATCACAGGCACAGGCCCGCAGGGAGAGAATTTTAGCCGGGGCTTTACCGTTTCAGGGATAATGCAGTCGGGCGGCACGGAGGAAGCCTTCATATTTATGTCGTTGGAGGACATGGAGGAGATGATAGGGGATGGCGGGAAAATTGATGCCCTGGAGTGCAGCATCTCCGCGCCTGCCGAGACGCTCGCCGCCCTTGCGGAAACCATAAACGCGGAGGTGGACGGCGTGAGCCCCCGCCTCGTAAAACGCCTCACCGAATCGGAGGGCGCGGTTCTTACCAAATTACAGGGCTTGGTGTACCTTGTTACGGTGATAGTTCTGCTGCTGATAATGATATGCGTGGCTACAACGATGATGGCGGTTGTTACAGAACGGCGCAGGGAGATAGGTCTGCGTAAGGCGCTCGGCGCGTCAAACGACAGCCTTGCGGCGGAATTTTTAGGCGAAGGCGTATTCCTCGGCGGAATGGGCGGTCTTTTGGGGGCAATCTTTGGCTTCATCTTCGCTCAGAGCGTGGCTCTTAACGTGTTTAACCGTTCCGTAGCCTTCCTCCCCCTGCTCTTGCCGCTCACGATTATCGCCTCCGTGATAATTACAGGCCTTGCCTGCGTCATACCTGTACGAAGCGCCTCCGCCGTAGACCCGGCCATCGTGTTGCGGGGTGAATGATGAGTTATGGAGAGTATATGAACTTATTGGAAATGAGCGGCGTTTCAAAGAATTACGGGGCGCTGAAGGCCCTGCAAAACATTGACCTTTCCGTGAGGCGGGGGGAATGGCTTGCGATTATGGGGCCGTCCGGGTCGGGGAAGACGACTATGATGAACATCATAGGCTGCATGGACAAGCCCAGCGCCGGGGATGTGATACTCGACGGCGTAAATATTTCCCGCGAGAACGCGCGGGGGCTTACCACGATAAGGCGGGACAAGATAGGGCTTATTTTTCAGCAGTTCCACCTGGTGAACTACCTTACCGCGCTGGAAAATGTGATGGTGGCGCAGTACTACCACAGTATGCCGGACGAAAAGGAGGCGATGGAGGCGCTTGACCGCGTGGGGCTTACAGACCGCGCGAAGCATCTGCCCAGCCAGCTTTCCGGCGGGGAACAGCAGCGCGTCTGCATAGCCCGCGCCCTGATCAACTACCCTGCTCTGATACTCGCCGATGAACCGACAGGCAACCTTGACGAGGCCAACGAACAGATAGTGATTGATATTTTCAAGCGGCTTCACGCCGAAGGCAGCACGATAATCGTTGTAACGCACGACCCCGAAGTCGCCGAAGACGCGGAACGCACGGTGGTGCTGGAACACGGACGCATAGCCCGTGTAGTTGAGAGGGAAGGAAAATGAGGGGCAATCTGGGAATTCACGCAAACGATGAGGTGATTTTAGAGGTTCGGGAAGATACTTTACCCGTTTCTAAACCAGCCGTACCGGTGGAAGGTACAATAGAGTATCTTTTCAAAGATTATTCGGGAGAAAGTTTTCAGACGGAACTTACAAATCCCACAATTCCTCTGGGAGAAGAAAAATGGTAAATCATGTCCCGCGGCAAGGAGACATCATAAAAATTAAAAAAGATGTCGTCATTTTTCAAATTGAAAGGGGATAAAATAAAGCGTGAGGGCGAAAACAAATGCGTAAAAAATATTTTTGGGTTTTGTTGGCGGCGGTAAACCGAAGATAAATTTAGGGGCGGCAGAGTGGGAACTGTCTATTTTGACATCTTTTTAAGTATGTCGCAGGCTGTGTATTCATTTATATCCGGGTGGCGTGGAATCTGAGTCCATTCATGAGTTCTGGAATTTTCGTATATGTCATGCTTCCTCCCATGACGAATGAAAACAGCGCCCAGTTCCGCGATTTTGGAAAGAAGTTTTTCCCGCTTCATAGCTTAAGCGGGTATAATCAAAACGCCGGTATGACGAATTTGGGAAAGGCGGAGTTTTTCTTCCTGACGTATTTCATAGACTTCTGTCAGGGCTTCTTCCAGTTCCCCTTGAGTCAAACCCTGTGAGGAATCATCGGGGTAATCATTGAGATAACCAATGAAGTAATCCCCGTCTTTCCAGTATGTATAAGTCAACCGCGCTTCCATGAGGGAATGATACGCCGGTTTAGACTGTCGGTCAAGAGATATCCCGGCGTTTAATGAAAACGACAAAAATGACAAGGAGAAAACAAATGCGTAAAAAATATTTTTGGGTTTTGTTGACGGCGGCGTTGGGCTTGTCCGCGGGCTGCGGGAAGCGGGTGTATGAGGACGGCGTGTACACCGGCAGGAGCGGCGCCGACAGCGATGGCGCGTGGGGCGAGGTTACAGTTACCATAGCGGAGGGGCGCGTCTCAGACTGCCGCTTCGTTACCTACCAAAAAGACGGCGCTGTCAAAGGCGGGGACTACGGCAAGGTAAACGGAGAGATTTCTAATCGGGACTATTACAACAAGGCGCAGCTTGCCGTCCGCGCCATGGATGAGTACGCCCGCCGCTACAGCGAAACAGGCGACCTTCGCAAGGTGGACGCGGTAAGCGGGGCTACAATAGCGTTTAACCAGTTCATCGAAGCCGTCGAATACGCGCTAGGAAAGGCGGTGAAGTGAGTCAGCCAGCCGCTCGCCCGGCAGACGCGCCCGCCGCCTTGCGGAGACCGCCGCGCCGCTAATCCGCCTGTGTTACGCTTCACAAGCGGCACATCGTTATCAATGCTTCCAAGAAAATCATTTACCCAGTCCAGCAGCAGAACCCAAACCCCGCCAAGTATCTTTTCCTCAATTGTTTTCATAAAGTTTTCCTCCTTGGTTATAACCAGTATGGACTTGTTTTTGCTGAAAAAAACCTATAAAATGATATGGAAAGCCCAAAAAAAGGAAAAACAACAAACGAGGGTATTATGGAAACATTGGAAATACTGAATGC
>JAIRMY010000191.1 GCA_031258335.1 Spirochaetaceae bacterium
CTCCCCCGTAGGGGGAGGGCGTTGTAATTGCGCCTTGACACGCCTTGACATTCAGGCTTGACGCTCAAAGCTGAACTGTGTAAACTATCCCCTATGTTTAAGCAACCGGTTAAACAACCATTGAATACGCGGGGCCTTATGACTACAGAATATTTCTCCGTGCCGGATACAAATATTGATGTAATCCCCCCCCCCCCCACCTTTTATGTAACGTAAAAAGCGTTTTTTTCCTTGATTTATCATTTTTATCTCCATTCTTAGAGGTACTTAATTTTCACAAAATTATTTTGCCCGCGGCTCTGGGCCGCGGCGCCCGTCTCTGTCATTCCGGACATACATTCCGCGTGTTACGCGGAATTTTGTTATACAAGCGGGGCTGTTTCAAAACTTCAAGTTTTAACAGTCCCAAACGGCGCCGTTTTGGAACGGCGCCAAAAAATCATTGCCACAAGGAGTATATTATGGCAAAAAAATTTTTTCCTATATTGGTTCTGGCGGTTTTTTTCGCGGGAACTCTTGCCGCGCAGGAGCGGGAACAGGAGGCGGCGCCCGCCGGGTTGTTTAGCGCCGGAGTTGGCGGGCTCATAGGCGGCGATTTTGGCGGAGGCGCCGAAGGCAATGCGGACGTAGTTTCAATGAAATTCACCACGCCGTACTTCGGCGGGGGAGCTTACGCCTTTTTTGACGCTAAGTACGCGGAATTCTCGCTTGCATTCTACGGCGGAGGCGGGAAATTCAAACAGACAATGGAATACGGCGGCACGAGCCAAACAGGAGAAGTCGATTCCTCAATAACTAACTTTAACATCGGCCTGCTCGGTAAGTACCCGTTTGCGATAAACGACAAACTGGCGCTTTTCCCGCTTTTGGGCATAGATTATAGTATTTGTCTTTCCGCGAAACGTGATGAAAAGGAATACAAAAACAAAGACGGGAATGATGCCTCTGGTGATTTCAGCGCGTTGTGGTTCAAGTTTGGCGGCGGCGGGGATTTTTCCCTGACAGAAAAAGTTTACCTGCGCCTCGAAGCCTTGTACGGCATAAGGCTTGCCAACAAAGCTGAAGCCGACATGGAAGACATTATAAAAGCAAGGGTTCAAGGAGTGGATATTAAGACAAAAACATTACTCGGACACGGGCTCACGGTAAAACTCGGAGTTGGCTATAGCTTCTAGCTGACCAAACCGGCGGCGCGGCTTGCGCCGCCACCTCTGGACAGCGAAATGTAAACAATCATGTTATGCGAAGTGGGGACTTTACATCCAATTTCTTTCCGCATTATTTATTCCGCCTTTGGGGTTTAATACCCCGCCGCTTGCGGCAGGGAGGCTCATTTCCCAAAATTCTTTTCCAATCTCTATGTCCATATAAAAATCTTATTACATCTGACGCTTCATCAGTATGTGTGGGCAAATTTAAGCCGCAGCTTCTCCTTCAAAAGATATGCCTAAACAGTTTTGGATTCGACTTGGCTATCAATTCCAGCGTCGCCTCCTGACCGGCACTGAGGTTCTCCGGGTTTTTGGAGAGCGGATGCCGAGCGCATTTTACCTCTTTCCCGGGCTTCTCCTTCGCCCCTGCCGCGGTCATATCCTTGCGCTTTTTTCCCGCAGACACCGCATCGGCCTTTTTTGCCTTTCGGCTGACGTATCCTGATGACCAGGATTTCTCCGCTGTCTTTCTATTCAAAGTAGACCCGCTCGATTATGACATTCTTGACACGAAGAAGCTCCTTGAATATTGTACGAAATTGCGCGCTGGAACCTCCGCTTGTTTTGGATAAAATCACCTTATTATAAGCGAAACCGGCGGGCTTATTCAATTTTACCTAAAAATTTATACCCGTACATTTTAAGAAGAGTCTAATAAGAAGCAAAATAATCTTTCGTGTAAAAATATTGAAAAGGAATAAAGTAAAATAATGTAGGCGGCGAATCTTTGCGGTTTTATTTAGGAAAAATTAAAGCAAAACACGGTTTTGTGTGATAGTACAGTATGTGAAAACAACAAAGTATTCCATATCAAACGGTAAAGCAGCGGCGGGCAAGGCCCTGAGCGATTTATACAACAGCGGCGCAGGCGCACTGTACGGGGCGGATTTTTCCAAAAGCACCGAGATTCGCATAATTCTAACTAAGACGGTTGTCGAAAAGGGACAGCCGTCGAAAGGGGTATTTATGAACGCAAGAATACGCCCTATGGTTTTACGTCTACTTTTTTTAATCTGCGGTTTCCTAGTCTTTGTCGCCTGCGAGGAGAATAGCATTGCTAACGAGAACCCTCTAAACCAAGATGCCACGGGTGAGACGGATGAGACAGATACCGCTGATAAGGCGATACACGACATTGACCTGACAGGCTTTATTCCCGTGCCGGGATTGGAGGTTTCTCCGGTAACAAGTTTTTCCGCCATGTACTACGATGCTGCCTTGAAGTGGCGAGTGGCCAAGGCTGAAGACGTGAATGCGAGCGTGGATGAGAAGGATATGCCTATAGAAGTTTTCCAGCCATATACGTCGTATACTGTCTTCGTAACCCTGACCCGATCTTCGAGTGATATTGAATTTTCTGCCAGCGTCAACGTTACCCATGCGCAGGCCGGCCATGCTACATTCACGGGCGGCGGCGACAGCGTCTCGGGTTTCATCAGCTTCCCGCCATATATACACGACATTGACCTGACAGACTATATTCCCGTGCCGGGACCGGAGGTTTCTCCTGTAACGAGTTTTTCCACCAGTAGCTACAATGCTGCCGTGGAGTGGCGGGTGGTCGAGGCAGAAGACGTGAATGCGAGTGTGGATGAAGATGAGGATATGCCTATAGAAGTTTTCCAGCCATATACGTCGTATACTGTCTTCGTAACCCTGACCCGATCTTCGAGCGATATTGAATTCCCCGCCAGCGTCAACGTTATCCATGCACAAGGTGGACTCATTACTTTCAATGGCGGCGGCGACAGTGTCTCTGGTGTCATCAGTTTTCCACCATATATCCTCGGCGCTGACCCCGGACAGCCGGCTATCGTCGCCTTATTTTCAGGGAATTCCTCAGTGGCCATGGACAGCGCCATAGATTTGATAAAGGCGGCGGTCGTGGGTCAGTCCGCTCTGTTCATTCAGCTGAAGCTAGGGAACGAACAGGTCACGTTTGGCGCTAATGACCTCGGTACGGAAGGGTTAACACTGAATAACGAAAACAGCCCTGCCGAGGTGATCATAGACGGCGGGGGAAGGGTGATAGACTTGACCGGGTCGCCGAGCGGCAATCCTCTCATAACCGTAGGAGAGGGCATAACGCTGACGCTGCGGAACATAACCTTTAAGGGACTGAATGACGGTAATGGGGACGTATCCAATAACAACGTATCTCTTATCAAGGTAACAACGGGAGGGCATTTCATTCTTGGAACCGGTGCGGTTATTCGGGACAACGCAACATCCGGCGGCTACGGCGGCGGCGTGTATGTGGGCGGTAGCGGTATGTTCACTATGAACGGTGGGAACATAAGTGGCAATAGAACCGCCGCCGACATTCATCTCGGCGGCGGCGTGTATGTGGGCGATAGCGGTGTGTTCACTATGAACAGCGGGAATATAAGCAACAATATCATCGGGCAAGACTTAATCCATTACTCCTACGGCGGAGGCGTGTATGTGGGCGGCTACGGAACGTTCATCATGAACGGCGGGAACATAAGCAACAATATCGTCTATGCGAGACACTACTCCTACGGCGGCGGCGTGTATGTGGGCGGCTACGGAACGTTCATCATGAACGGCGGGAACATAAACAACAATGTTGCCTTCGGGGCCCAAGCCCCTTTTACCTTAGCCTGCGGCGGCGGCGTGTCTGTGCACGATAGCGGTACGTTCAATATGGAGGGCGGGATCATACGCAACAATAACGTCACAGGCGTCGCCTACCCCGGCTACATAGGCGGCGGCCGCGGAGGAGGCGTGTTTGTGTTTGGTTTCAACAGCATCTTTACAAAAAACGGCTCTGCCGGCTTTATTTACGGGATAGGGGACCCAGACTTGGCAAACACTACTTTCTACGATGGCAATGCTTACTCCGCTGGCGATGTAGTCTATTATATGAAGGTGTTGTTTAATAACAATAGCGCCGATGACAAGAGACGCAACACTACGGCGGGTTCGGGCGTGAGTTTGGTTGTCAACAAGGGAATCGTTGGGTCTGGCTGGGAGTAGGCGCAGTAGATTAGTCCACAGAGATGGACGGGCAGTCTAATGCTGCCCAAAGCCGGGAACTGGATGTTCAACATTAGACTTGTTCAATAACATTAAATATGCTATAATAATGGCATGGGAAGGGAAAAAGAGAAGGCGAAAGATGGGACTTTTGCCTTGCCCGGAAAAAAGAAGCTGAAGAGAAAATCGGAGTCAATTCAGTACGTTGTGGTGGACGTGACGGAAAGCCCCATAAACCGCCCAAAAAGGGTCAAGAGGAGTACTATTCAGGAAAAAAAACAGCATACACTGAAGACGCCGTTCATAGTGAACGCACCGCCGTAGGAGTAGGAATTAATATTCCCGCGTATCTTCGCCCCGATATTAATGACCAGTGTTCCCCCGCTGTTCACTTGTACTAGCGACCCACTATTACTGCTCCGTCCTTGTAAAGTAATGTTATTATCCAGGGTCAGAGTAACCCTGTTTCCTACGGTAAAAAGCGAACCATTTGAACTCAAACTAACTGTTCGGCCAGACTATCGCCTTTGAGGGTGATTCTGACCATTTTCCCGCTATATGAAAGGGTCTTTGGCGCGATGGCCTCGTTGGACTGTAACGTAATGCTGTACGAACCACCGTCCACCGCATTTGAAACGAGCCACGAGAGAGAACCTTCCAGAGATGTGTCAGGTATAGGTATATCAATCCATGCAGCATAAAGGGTTATGTTTCCGGTTACCGTAGTCGTTGCGGTAAACTGGGTTCCACCGCCGTTCCGCTCCGTGTACCAGCCGCCAAAGGCAAGACCGCTTCTGGTTGGTTCCGCAGGCATATTGGAGGACCCTACTGAAGCGCCGTTATCCACCGTCCTTGTTTGCGTTGATGGGCTTCCATCACTAGCGTCAAAAGTTACGGTGCATTGAATCGGCGTACCGGATGCCCATTGGGCGTATAGGGTAACGTTGCCGGCGGGGGTGTATGAATCTCCGGTGCTGTACGGCGTTCCTTTACCGTCAGCGACTGTATTCCAGCCTGTGAAGATGTAGCCCGTATAACTCAAACCCTGTTGCCCGGAAAGCGTTACGCTTTCCCCTGAGTTTACCGTT